>JAEEOK010000064.1 GCA_016284235.1 Succinivibrionaceae bacterium | reverse complement strand
TTTTTATAATCAGATGTGTGATCCAAACATATGAGCAATTAAATCGCGACAAAATAGGAATCTTTACTAAGAAAAAGAAGGACAAACTAGCTGGCAGTTTTTAGGACAATCTAGCAGGTCAGCGACAAACAAGAGATCTGTTTGAAGAAGATTGGTTGATCCGTGACAAAGAGAATTTCTGTTCACGTCAAAGAATTATTTCAATTTTAGACTGTGCACATACCTGAGAGGTTTTACGCGTTGAGCAATTAGTAGAAAAAGTCATCAACCACACACTAAAGATAAAAATTTTTTAAGAGCTTTTTCAAGGAAAATTAGATTGGATGACGATCTTGGTAAAATACGGAATTAGAGTGCAAAAAAAACCTCTCAAAGATTTATGAGAGGTTTTATAAGAATTAACTTATCAGCTTAGTTAAATATGTACTGCCACGACTCTACACGAGGGCAATACTGAGGACCGGCAAGAACCTCAACACCCTGGTCATTAGTCTGGGTAGCGACATGAACATTTGTACAGTTAGTCTGCACGCCACCGCGCTTCCTTGGACAGTCTTTTCCAGTACACTCTGTAGAAGTACCAGTTCCGGCACCACTAGATGCATTTGAAGGTCTTGAATAAGCTGTTGACGCTTTAGACATAATCTGCTTTGAGAATAACTGAGACTCTTCTGCTGAGGAGAAGAAGTAACCAGTCAGCACGTTAATGTCATACATATGACCAACACCGCCACCATAGCAAGGATTATCAGTAGGAACCATAGATGTCATGTATACATGATGATCCTGAACAGTCGGTTCTACAATGACGCGCTCGCCTGGTTCATAATTCATATCAATCACCCAACCACTGTAAATAGTCGAGTCATATTCAATGGCATTACCGGCATTATCCTTAGGAAGGCTAACGTCTCTGTAGTTCTTAAACTTCTCTTCAGATGAATTGAGCGCAACCAAGGAGCTCTTATAAAGCTTATTGCGCAGGCAGGTAAGGCTACTGCAATCCGAAAGAATTGCTGAGGCACCTGTCTTATACCTTGTATCCTCAATTGCGTAAATACTCTGAACATCAGTATTAGGAACATCAGCTGCAGTTAAGTACTTGCCAGTTCCAACAACAACTACCGGTTTATTATCAGAATTTCCTGCTAGAGAAGGTTTTGTTGTTATAGGCTGGACAGAATACACAGGATTTGCCGGAGTGCCTGTTACACTGACAGTAGTGTAAATTCTGTTAAAGGTCCATTCAGTCGCATCCTTTTTAACCATGGACAAGCGATAAATATTACCATACAGATCTGTTGAGTACGCATAATCCGGCAAATCATCATGATCAGGATCAAAACCAGCCAGCCTTGCGTTCATACCGTTACTGAAACACCTGCCTGCATTACTCTCATCCTTAAAGGCTGAATAAATATCTGCATGCTCAGGGTCACGGTTACAATCAGGCAATCCCCATACAGGATCTGTATATGTAGCCTTTATTTTACCTGACAATGCATTTATTACAGCAACAGATGATATGCCATCTCCTGTATCAGTATCTGTTGAAATAAACCTGTTATCAGGGGCATAGGTATCAGGAGCTGAAGAGTTATATCCGTTGCCGAATGCACTCAGAAGAACTCTCTTCATGCTTCCGTCACTCTGTGCAATTCCATACGGGAATACATAAATCTGTGAATTAAATGTTCCCAACTTACCGAAAGCATGAACAGTACCATCAGCATGCTCTTCATTCTTGGAAAGTTCCCAATTCATCCTTACCTGATCGACACCAAGATTAACCTGCGTCAAATCTAGGGCAAAAATTCCAGGGAAAGTCAAACCTCTTGAACCATATGCGATTCTGCGAAGAGAATTACCGACATAAACATCAAAGACGTTAATCTCACCATCAAGAATGAATCGGGTCATATCACCACGCAGTGCAGCCCTTGGCATTTCGTACTGAGCAACATACGGAATAATAGACATAACCTCTGTACCGTCTTCATCTTTGATAATATGAACCATACCATCATTTGCAGAGAAGACAACATACCTGGTACCGCCTATTTGCAGCATTTGAGGAGTTGAATTAATAACTGTACCAAGAACATTACCATTGCGTTTATGGAAACCCTGAACCTTTACAGTTCCCCCGCATTCAAGAACAGGATTTGGAGAAATTTCCAAGTCATCTGCCAGCTCATATGTATCATCACCGAGAACCCATCTTGAATAACGATCAATAAATGTTTTAATCTCGTCATTCGTACACGTCTGAAGTTCAAAGGCATTAATTATACCCTGATACATTCTAGGGAATCTCTTCAGACCGTAATCGCCTACAGCCAGAATATTGTTTGCAGTGAATCTGACAAGATTTCCCTTGGCATCAGCCATATAAACATGTCGAGCCTCTGGAACCAGTGATGACAGCTTCTCGCTGGCTGACCAAACCTGACTGTTGGTAACTGCGTGACCGGATTCAATATTTCCAAGTCTTACCTTTTTAACATCTCCTGTCCAATATTCAGTATCAAATGATGCAATAATAGTCTCAGCATCAGATGTCGATATCTCAACACTTGGGAATGTAAGAGCAGTTGACGATCTGTTTCCTGCAGCAAGAGTTGCTTTCATTGCCGCAGTTATATTATCAGCAAGAGTTGCAGCGTTTGTTACGTAATAATAGTTGCTGAGAGACGTATTTCTAAAACCATACTTTGCAGTTAGCTCAAGAGGAGAAGGTAAGAAAGCTCCCTCTGTTCCCACAACCTTGAATCTACGTTTAACTGTAGATGAACAAAGCATAGGTGTTCCTCCGCCTATAGCACCTACTCTCGGCAGAAGTGAAGCCTTGTATGTACCATTAAGCATGGTTACAAATGGAGCTTCGTTATACCTACTTGACCAGTTCCAGACCTTATCCTCATAACAGTATCTGGCATCACCCATACTTTTTCCAGTACCATTCGGCCAGTAGCCACTGTTGGATGACTGCATCACAGTCTGTGAAATACGATCACCAATTCTCCACAACCTCTCATTCACATCATACTGAGATGTTGTATTGTTGATATCATAGAACGGATCCGACTGCAGGGCAAAAAGAACCTGACGATTACCATCATTAGATCCTTTCATGATATCAAAATAAACAGTTTTGTTTCTGTTTAAATTCCAATATACCCCATCAGAACTGTTGTGATTATACTCATACACACCTTCCGTTCCTATGATTACGTAACCCATAATCATTGGTGCGTATCCGTCTGAATAGTAACCTGTCAGCTCTACATTTAAGACATTTCCGTCATTAGGATCAGGATACACCTTATATGATCCTGCTACATCCATATCAAAATCAGAACCGCCGTCATTATCCTCGTAAGTGACTCTGAACTCAATTCCAGAAAGATGACCCTTGGAATTGTACTGGGATCCAACATAGAAAACGTCACCGATACCGCATGTTGTAGTATAGGATGAACCATCATCCTCAAACATCGATCTTGATATCTGCTTAGTTCCGTTAAGATCGCCTGTGTATGAATAATTACCTGATTTGTTTACTCTTGGAGTCTTACAAATAGGTATAAACAGAACACTCTTACCATTTTCAGCCTCGATGGTAAATTTAGGCAAATATGAAGCCATAGCAACAACAACGTTCTGAATTGAAGAGTAATCCTTACCATCTCCAAGATTCAGCGGAGTTTTATAGTAATGAGCTGCGACAGCAGGACCTTTAAGAGAACCTGACTGCTGAGGCTCAAGTACAGAAACACCGCGAACATTCTTCAGATTATCTATTGTTTTAAGGGTAGGAAGAGTCTGATAATCAATAACCCTGGACGCACTGTCTGACGTTGTATTCTCACCAAGAATATAACTCTTACCCGTGAAATGTTCCGATGCATCGATAATACTGAATCCAGAATCTACAGCTGTATCGTCACCGCCGTACCAATCAAGAGAAATATTTTCATCAAGAAGAATCAGATTTATAGGTTTCTGACACTCATAGATACCTTCCATTTTGAAAGGAGAATCGAGCTGATAGTTATAACCAGGCAACCACATTCCGCTGTTATTCTGAATATTATCCTGTCTAAGAGCCTGAGGGGGCTGATTTCCACTCCAGCTTGCTCTGACTCTGATAGTTTCTCCCGCTGTTGATCCATTCTGACCTTTAGACGTAGCAATCTTATCTTCAAAATAATCATGACTCAGCGTCAGCAAAGGAGCAAGAGGATTACCCCAGTCCGCACAACCTCTTTGATAAACACGCAGCTGATGACTGCTGTCTATCGAACAGCCACTCCAGTTTGCCGATGTACTTCCGGAATTAAGACTTGCACCCTCGGTTTTCAAATCAATATTATTTATTACAGAAAAGAGAGAACCATCCCTGAAATCACCGTTGGATGGATCAACCTGACTGAATAACTCCTTTACCGGCGCCCTTAACACACCGTAACTCTGACCAGTAGAACCGTTTCTGTTCCATCCGGCAGTAATCAGACCGAAATAAGCATCCACACTGGCGGTACCTGAAAACTGTTGAAGCAATCCGACAGTATTATACAAACTGGTATACTTCTTACATCTTTTTGAAAGATTCTCTGTATCAACCTTTGTTGGATTACAGGATTCAACGACTAGATTGAACAAATCTGCATAGACATCAGATGAATTTGCACCACCTGGAGCCGTATAGCGAGTCTTTACCCTATTGCCACTGACACTAATCTCGCCAACGCCACCGCCCTGTCCTGATTCTCGTGCAAGCCAGTTCCAAATAAAAACATTGTTGTTAATTTCATTGTTTCTTGCATTTCCAGACAAATTAGACAGTTTTACAAGAGAACCTAAAGGATGACGGGTTTCGTCCTGATAACAGTCTGTTGAAGTTGAACTGGAACAAGTAAAAGGGATAGCATGGAGATGACGCTGTACATTTCCGAACAGGAACGCTTTATCTGAACCGTATGGAGTCCACTTGTTAATGGAACACTGGCCCTTACCCAGCGGACAATTTTCTCCATTATTAAGATTATAATCTCCAGGATTAAAAATTTTAGCCCAAACATGAGTATCGTGAGGGATCCACTGTCTTGTTAAATACGGATAATTGTTGTAACGCGCAGTCTGACTTCTGACTCCTTTAGCACTGGCTGTCTTGACAAGACGCTGACCACCGATAAGTATACGCTTAACCAAATCCAAACGGCTTGATGTCAGGTAATTCATGAAATTGCCGCTGTATGTTGTACCATCGCACGTATACACAACAGAACTTTTATTATGAAACTTAACTTGGGTAGTATTGGCAAGAGAATTAATCTTAAAGACATTGTCGTTATAAGAGTAGCAGAAATTGCTCTCAAAAATTCCATCATATGTTACAGCAGGATTAAATATAAAATCGATCTTACCATCATCATCAAGATCGGTCATATCATTATATGCTTCGTAGAACATACTATGGTCACGACCCATAAGAATCATCACCAGAGGCGGTAAGGAGGCACTTCCTATGTACAGAGGATATTTAGCCAACGGCCATGAAGAAGTGTCCGCACTTGAAGGTGCTGCATACAGACCAACAGCAGAAAGACACAATAACGATAATATAGATTTACTCAAATTCATAAATAAGCACCTCTACCAACAATTTCCCTGAACCATTGTACTCGCGGATGTTCCACCGCCCTTAGTTCCATTGCGATTTAAAAACAGCACCGCACAATCGCTGTCGCTGCTTTTTTGACCGCCTTGAGCCTCAGCTCGCAACTGATATCCGCTAAATGAGGAGCCTGCGCCTGCCACTGTAAAAGAGTACTGATACTGTTCTTTTACATTAGTCGTATATGCTCCATTATAAGTATGATTTAAAGCATAAAACTCCTCTATAGCCTGCTGGATCTGCAACAATTCCTCTTGTGCAGACGTCCTTCTTGCCTTCACTACGTACGATCTATAACTTGCTGTTGCCACAGCGCTCAATATAGATATTATGACCACAACTATCATCATTTCGATGAGAGTAAAACCTTTAATACGTCTATTTTTCATATTTATCTCTCTGTTAATATTCTGTGGCAGTTTCGTCAACCTGAGGCGTAGTTGCAATTACCGAATAGACGCCTATCTGACCTTGAATCTTTGCCAAACCTTCTGTATTTCCGTACCCCACCGAGGTAATGCGATAAAACTTTCTTCCGAGTTTATCACCGGCCTCTAGACTCTTTGTTCTCCGCTCAGAGCGCTCTTCCAGTTTAAATCTTGTCTGAGCATTCGGATATGCAGAAGAATCGTAGTAATCGCTACCTATAACACTCATGAAATTCGAATTAGAAATAAAACTGTTTGTATTACCAACCCACCAGAAACAAGAATTGGCACTTGATAGCATATCTGATACAGCTGTATACGTATTGCATTGATCAGAAACTTTTCTTGCTATCTTACCTGAAGGGATTTTGGCCTGGGAATACTCAGGTGAATCTAGTTCTTCCGTAGATGCAGTCATGAGTATCACTTCACCAAGGTTAATACCTGCCTGGGAATTGGCATAACTGGAGGTTGTATCGTATGTTGAGAAAGACGCTATTCTGTTAGAAGCAGAAGTAGACGCAATCGCAACAGCAACAATTGATACCACAAGAACAATAATCATTGAAGCAATAAGAGCCATACCTTTATTTTTTTTCATTTTCTTAACTCCATTACTCATTGTTTATGTAACGATTTCTCATAAAAAGAATACCAGAGACTAACTGATAAATATCAGAATCTTGAGATTCAATCGTCGCAACATCATCTTCGCTATCGAAACCAAGCATATGAAATGTCTGTTCGCTGATAGACTTTGTTAACTTCTGGTGAGTGTCCTGACGGACCAAAATACCGTATCTCAAAGCATTAACGAGTTCGTAATTGTTCTTTGACATAGGTTTGACACCTGATTTATTAGCTGCGGATGTAACTTCCTCTGAAAGGTAAAACTTCGCGTCACCATCTATACGAAAACCGAACAATATACTTATAACATTAGGGTTGAGCGCAATTAATTCAGACATTTCATCATTGAAACTGCCGTCCTCATCAAACGTCCTGATAACCTGACGGCATGTCAAACCGTTTGCTGCATCAACCGAAAAACGCAAAAAGGCTTCCTGCATTCTGTTAAGATAATTACCTTGACAGTCATACATACGGTTATTCGGAGTATCTCTTGCAACGTTGCTCGGAACATTTACAATTTCAGAAAGGTCATCATCAACACTGGAACCAAAATACCGAATGTAGAGTATATCGTTAGGTACAGCAAGAACTGCCGGTGGGAGCAACTCGGTATTTCTACCCATGATGAAAGTATTTACAGGGAAAACCACATCTATGTCACCAAATCTTACTGTTTCCCGCTTAAACGTTATATCATCTATTACCCGTCGATAATTTCTAAAACCGGCCAGTTTCATGTAATTACTCATTGTACGGTTAGAAATCATCATAGAACGATTAACATTATCGTTTGCTTTTGTGAAAGTATAACTTCTGTGAGATCCTGTAAGAAAACGATAAACCCCCATAATAATAATGGTGGCTACCAGCAAAGAAATCAGCAATTCAATCATGCTGAATCCTGAACGCTTATAGAAATTTCTAATAATCATGGTGCTATATACTCCATTGACATATACCCTATATCGCTATCAACAGCAGGGACAGTCATCAAACCTGTATCAGCATTAGCTGAACATCCTCCATTTCCCCAGTCAACACCGGAAATTTTTTTCCATTTCAACGCAATTGTTACTTTAGGTATGGCGTATTTGATACCAGGACTGTATTCAAAATTATCATCATAGGCAACACGAACGGAGTAACAAATATCATCATCATTCTGAAGATTAAGTGTTTCAAAGGTAGAAGCCATCCAGGCATCAATTTCACATTTAAGCGTAATATCAGCAGATTCAGGACATATACCAGTTCTGTTACCGATCGAATCACCAGATCCTGTTGCACAAACAGGTTTGTTTTCACATAAACTGTCGTCGGTTACCAAACGTGACCTTGAACTTTTCTGCGCCACAAACTTGTCGTTAGCATCAAGATAAACTT
Source organism: Succinivibrionaceae bacterium (assembly GCA_016284235.1). Lineage (GTDB taxonomy): Bacteria > Pseudomonadota > Gammaproteobacteria > Enterobacterales > Succinivibrionaceae > UBA2804. The sequence goes on along the minus strand of JAEEOK010000064.1, from coordinate 42,944 downwards.
TAATTTCATCCCTAATCTTACTGAATCTTTCAACCAGGTTCGCTACATTAACAACTGAACTTGTCGTCATTTTTGCACTTTCCATGCTGTGCATTCCATTTACCTGCAACTTAGCAATACCAAACAAGGCAATGGACACGACAATCAAAGCTATTAATAGTTCAACTAAATTAAAACCGCTATATTTCTTCATAATTACCCCTGACTTGCACATCCAGAACTTGAAGAAGCAGATTCAGTTGTTTCCACAGAACCGTTGACAGCAATTTGTACACCCAGGCAAACCCCTGACCCTTGTGTATCTACAACACGCTTCTGATTATCAACAAAGAATATCCCCTGTTCCATATTGGTAAAAACCTTACCAAAAGGTGAAACAATCAAATAATTAGAAGTAGCTTCTGTGCTTGTTGAAGGAATATCAATACAATTCAGATCGCTTAAAGTTGGACAAGAACCTGCAAACATCATCAAATTGGAATAGTACTCGGCATTTTCACTCGAACAAGTAGTTGCAGAAGAAGTTGGACAAACCAGAATCTCATGACTTGCATTGCTGTATACTACAGAATAATTCACATTAAATTTTGCTGCAGACGCCGAAGCGACAGTCACAGCATTAATAAACTGCTGTCTTGCCGAATCAACATTCTGCCTTATTTTGTAGTCACGCATCATATTAACTGACAAAGTTGCAAGAATACCTAAAATTATAATGGCAGCAATAATTTCAATTATCGTAAAACCATCCGATATTTTATGCATCCTCCAACTAGAACGATGTTTAAAGATAAACATGCTGAACTCCCTGTTCACGTAAAAAATCCATTTTGGAAGCATATCATACTCTATGATATTTTATCTTTGCACAGGATCATATAAAAGAAATTAGCTAAAATAATAATCCATACTTTGACAAAGAACACAAATCTTCCTAAAAAAATCGCAGAGAAATATACATTTCTCTGCTTAAATGATAAGTACTCAGTTTTTTTAGCTCAAGTCATCACGTTAGTATTTGACATACTTAAATCATTTTTACCGCAATCACTCCATTTTTTCAGCCTTTTCAACATAAGAGATAGGCATCTTTTTCTTTAATTGCGAAAGAAGAGTCTTTGCAAGTTCATGTTTTTTAGGATCGCTGTAAACCGTCTTAAACAGCCAATGATAGGCATTTACGAAATCGGCTTCATTTCCTTCGTTATTAACTAGAAGATTGACCAAAGTAAGTTTAGCCTCATCATTGCCTAGAGAAGCTGCGTCATATATGTATCGATATGCTAAGTCGTAATCAGATTGAACATACTTCCCGGTAAGATACAGTCCTCCAAGTTTATACATTGCAACCGGCATACCTTTATCAGCAGCTAATTTCAAAGCTACCACACCATCAGCAACATTACCCTTTATGCACGTATCAGTAAAATTCATATCTGCCCACAGATAAAGATATGCTGGATAATTTAAAATCATAGCTCGATCTTTTATATCCCTTGTAAACTGACATTCATCTATTTTGATTCGTTCCAAATGTCGATTCTCTTTAATTAAAGAATTCAGTTCATCCTGAGTATAAAGTTGTATAAGTTCAGGTTCATCCTTATCATTATTCTGTAAAACTTCAGCACTTAGATTCTCAGAATATACGACCAGTAAAACCGTTAAAATAGCGTCAAAAAAATTGTTTCTGCTCATTCTCACCTCGACAGCAATAACAACAAAAGAAAGCATACAACTTATAAACGGCACATACATCTGATTCAAATCCATATGCTTACACATTACATACAGAATCAGAGTCAAAAAAAAGGACATCGATTCATATTTGCACCGATGTCCATGATAAAAATCAAAAGAGGTTACTTGGATACAAAATCAACACCTTTTTGTATATTATCTTTAAGAGTATCAAGCATTCCATCAAAGCATTTCTTTTCATAATCACTCATCGGACCCCATGAAAGAAATTCTTCAATTCCGTCAACTCCGAGTCTTACCGGTTGTGCTATAAATCTAGCATATTCTGTGCCACCCTCTACATATGAACACTCAACAATACCAGGTTCCCCAAGCTTAGCACGTACGATGGACATAGTAAGACGAGCCGCAGCTGTTGCCATGGACAATGTTGCAGATCCTGCACCAGCTTTAGCTTCAACAACTTCCGTACCTGCATTCTGAACTCGCGTTGTTAGCTTTTCAATAGTCTCCTGAGGAAGATCGGCAGCTGCTGCAACTTGAGAAAACAAAGGAAGAATCGTATTACCAGAATGTCCCCCAATAACATTAACTTTTAATGAACCGGCTTTATAATTTAAAAGTTCGGCAAGAAATGTCTCTGTGCGCAACACATCAAGTGATGATATACCAAACAGTTTCTTTGGATTATACACACCAGCCTTCTTCAAAACCTCTGCTGCCAAAGGTATCATGCTATTTACAGGATTAGTAATAATAGCGAGAACTGCATTCGGGCAAACTTTTGATACAGCAGTGACCAAATCACGAACAATACCGGCATTTATATTAAATAAATCATCCCTTGTCATACCAGGTTTTCTTGCAACACCGGCAGAAATAACAACAACATCAGAATTATCAAGAGCAACAGACGGATCAGTTCCTGCCAAACCTGTAACTTTAACATCCGTAGGTATATGACTTAAATCAGTTGCGACACCTGGAGTGGCAGGATTAACATCATATAACGATAAGGAAGATCCAGCTGGAAGACTATTTTTTAAAATCAAAGATAAAGGCTGACCGATGCCACCTGCAGCACCCAATACTGTTACTTTCATTTAAATACCTCTAACAAACAAAAAAAGTAATGTAATCCACAACCGAAATATAATCAGCTAATTTCTATGAGCTTTCGAAGAAACGTCATCACCATCGAGTCATAGAATCAGAACTGTTAAACAGAAGAAATTACAAATACAAAACATAAGCCTCTGAGAACATTTTACACATATTGAAGAGTACATAATAGGACAGTATTCAAAAATTAGTAAAACTTACTAAAATTAACGCTCTTTATTTCAGATATAGACTCCGCCATTGGCAAAAATTTTTTGCTAAATTTTACAAACAGGAATACACCAATATATCCGAGATACCTGTGATCTCTTAAAGTTCAGAAACGAGAGTAAAAAAGGATGATAGTGAAAACGATCAATTCATCTATTAGAAAAATATCCACCCAGAGTCGTAATTTCTAATCTTGTAAATAGTTTAAGGGTGTTTCAGGTCGTTTAATCAGACGAAAATACTATCCTGGCTTCTGTAAAAATTATGGGGAAATAAGCTTCTGTATCCATCTCACTTTGAAGGTCGTTGCGGTAGTACACCACTATCTATTATTTGCCTATACATTGAGCAGCAACAACACCTGATTAGTTAGGATTAAAACGGTTACGCCGTTTGTGCCTTATATCCACGCGCTAAGGACGTGGTTTACGGCAGATCAGATAAAGATTGCTCAAAAAAAAAACGACATAATGAAATTTAACTTCGTTCAATAAAAGAAAGGCACTTTTAACTGAACCTTTAAGCATAAAAAAGGACCGCCAAATGGCAGTCCTAAACTGATTCTTAAACTTTATTAACTATTAGCAAAGTTCATCAGTAATGCACTTAGAGCTTGTGCTTACAACCCAGTCAATTGCAGAATTTGGATTATTAGCATCCTTAAGAGTAGGCTCAAGGATAATGTCTGAGCCCTTGAGATTCTGACCAGTGATTGCAGTAGCAGTTATCTTACCTTCGCTAACGCTAATCTGAGCAACATACTTGGTTGCATAATCTGTAGGCTGGCCGAACTTCCATCCTCTTTCACCTGCAGCTGGATCAGCCTTAGCACCATCTTTACACTTAGATACGTTATCATAACCAACATCAAAAATGCAAAGTTCAACCTGCTGCTTGATTGCTGAAGTTGCAGAAGTTACTTCAGTGAACTTAGCACGTGCAGTGTACTTGCTGTATGCAGGGAGAGCGATAGCTGCGAGAATACCGATAATTGCAATAACAATCATTAATTCGATAAGAGTAAAACCATTCTTTTTCATATATATGATTCCTTTCAAAACAAAGACAAATTCCTTTTTATCCCCTTGGGACACTTCCATATTATCATCACTGCAATCAAAATTAACACATAATTCTTTATCTTTTGTGATATATATCACAAAGAAAGAAAACATTCGCTTAAATACTCAAACTTATACAATAGACTGCCGCGTTTATGTTTAACAATTATGAACATAATACTATGTATAGCGCTTATATGTGTTATTTCTGCTCATCCAGGTCATTCACAAACAATCTCCAATCACTAGTCACCGATTTATATGTTATTAAAAGGTTTGCGTATAAACTATTCCCCGTAATTGTTTAATAACCACAATTTTTCACTACATCCAAATCTTTTAAATGGAGAATTTTGTTCGATCTGCACAAATCAAAAATACTTATCCCCTAACCATTTTGCCTTGAATTGTGAGAACCTTAGTCTCTTGCAAAACAACCGGTCTATACTTACAATGAATTGTTTTATTGAATGAACTGTATGCTCAAATAACTAAAGGAGTTTCACAAGTCATCATCCAGGTAACGCATTTCATTCATATACAGTTTCTATTATCTCTTCTCTTACAGTAAGGTTACAAAATGCTCGAAAATGATATAAGAAAAATAGTTAAAGAAGCTTTAGAAGAAGATCTCGGAGGTGCAGCAAATCCCGCCAATGATATTACGGCTCAACTGATTCCTAATGACAATTCCAGCAAAGCAACTGTCATCACAAGGGAAAATGCTGTTTTTTGTGGCCGGAAGTGTGTCGAAGAAGTTTTCAAACAATTGGGAGCAACTGTAAATTTAACATGGTTCGTAAGTGATGGCGACAAAATAACAGCTAACCAAACCCTCTTCGCAGTAGATGGCAATTCACGAATTATTCTCACAGCAGAAAGAACCTGTTTAAATTTTGTTCAGACATTATCAGGTGTTGCCACTGAAGTATCAAAATACGTCGAGGAACTGCAGGGAACAAACTGCCGTTTGCTTGACACCCGCAAAACGATCCCCGGTCTTAGAAACCTTTTAAAATACGCTGTTACTGCAGGAGGCGGCAGTAATCACCGAATGGGACTCTATGATGCGTACCTCATAAAGGAAAATCATATCATGGCATGCGGAGGAATAACCAGAGCTGTTGAAAATGCACACAAATTGAACCCTGGGAAAAAAGTCGAAGTAGAAGTTGAAAATATAGATGAGTTGAAAGAGGCTATTTCTGCCGGAACCGACATCGTAATGCTTGACAACTTCGAACTGCCGATGATGTATGAAGCTGTAAAGGTTAACGCAGGAAGAGTAAAGCTGGAAATTTCTGGAAATGTCAGCAGGGAAACCATACGAAAATATGCTGAAACAGGAGTTGATTTCATATCTGTCGGAGCCATAACAAAAAACATAAAGGCTATAGACCTCTCAATGAGATTCACAGAATAGGACGAGTTTCACCCCTACTGTTTTAATTTCTGTTTCCAAAAATATATGTTTGTACCGGGATAAGCAGTTATGAGTATTTCATAACCGGAGCTTATCCTGTTATCTATAAGCAGTACCATATATAAGGCTGTTATCAATGCTCTACCAACAACTGACTGTAAATAACGACGGATGGCTGAAGGAAGTAACAGCCGTTCCAACTAGTCACTACAATTCCAGACCAGAATCAGAAATATCGCTCATTGTTATACACAATATCAGTTTGCCGCCTGGTATTTTTCTTGATGATCACATAAGTGATTTTTTTTGCGGAAAACTGGACGCAAGACTTCACCCATATTTCAAGGAAATATGCACTCTGCAGGTTTCATCGCACTGTTTGATAAGAAGATCCGGAGAGATCATTCAATACGTTTCTTTTCTCAACCGTGCATGGCATGCAGGAAAATCACTCTATAAGGGTCGTGAAGCATGCAATGATTTTTCGATAGGCATAGAACTAGAAGGGACAGATAATCTACCATACACAATAGAACAGTATAAAAACCTTGCACTATTGACAAAATTGCTTATAACAGAGTATAGGGAGATAACTAAAGAAAGAATTACGGGTCATTCCGACATAGCTCCAAAAAGAAAGACCGATCCTGGTTTAAGTTTTGACTGGAACTTTTACTTCAGTCTGCTATCTAAATAGATAGTTAGTTAGTGATTACAGTTATTTAGCAACCACTAGGAGAAAATCACAATGAACCTGATAACAAAATTGTTGGCAATCTTTGCAATATCAGCACTGCCATGCATGAGCGCAAATGCTTACGTCAGTGTTAGAATCGGTCCTCCTGTAATATACAGTGCACCGACATACAGTTACGGATGCGGTCATGTGGGAGAGCCACCATGCCAGTATTATAATGGATATTCATATCCTACAGTATCGGTTCCATATGCCGGATTCTACTTTGATCCGTGGTTCTACTATGACAGAGGTCCAAGATATCATCACCACTACGGTCCCGGTCCGCACCATCATCACCACCACCACGGTTATGGTCCTGCACCGCACCATCATCACGGTCCGCGCATGATGCGACACGGTTTTGCTCCTCACCATAACAGAGGATTTGGACATCATGGAGGGCACGGTCACCGGGGTTGGCACAGATAATAAAAAATTAAACAGAAGAATAAAAAAAGAGGAGTTTTAACTCCTCTTTTTTTTATTGGAAAGATCTGAATTATAATCTTTACGACTGCTGACTGCTATATTCGTCCATAAGATTAAAGTTCATATACCGATAAATTTCATCCTTTGACTTAGAAAGTACATCAACCTTTTCCATATACTCGTCCACAGTAGGCAGACGTCCAAGTATTGAGGTTACTGCAGCCAACTCAGCAGATCCGAGGTAAACATTAGCCCCCTGCCCAAGTCGATTTGGGAAATTTCGGGTAGAAGTCGATATAACCGTAGCATTATCTTTTACTCTGGCCTGATTACCCATACAGAGTGAGCATCCGGAGATTTCTATTCTGGCTCCGCACCTGCCAAAAATATTAAACAAGCCTTCATCGGACAATTCTTTCCTGTCCATTTTTGTCGGAGGGGCAAGCCAAAGTTTTGACGGAAGCTGATTTTTCAATTTCTCAAGCAGCTTACCGGCTGCCCTGAAATGTCCGATATTTGTCATACATGAACCGATAAACACCTCATCAATTGGAGTACCGGCAACATCAGAAAGAAGTCTTGCATCATCTGGATCGTTTGGTGCACACAATATCGGCTCTTTAATCTCAGACATATCAATATCTATAACGGCAGCATATTCAGCATCAGGATCAGCTGAAAGAAGGACAGGATCTTCAAGCCACTTCTTCATAGCTTCAATACGTCTTGCAATTGTTTGCGAATCTCCATAACCTTGTGAAATCATCCATTCAAGCAGGGCTATATTGGAATTGAGATACTCAATAACCGGCTGAGGATTAAGTTTGACAGAGCATCCCGCTGCCGATCTTTCCGCAGATGCATCAGCAAGTTCAAATGCCTGCTCAACCTTAAGATCCGGCAAACCTTCAATTTCAAGGATCCTGCCCGAGAAAACATTCTTCTTGCCTTTCTTCTCAACTGTCAGAAGTCCCTGTTTGATTGCAGTGTACGGAATTGCATGAACAAGGTCGCGCAAGGTAATGCCAGGCTGCATAGTTCCGCTAAATCTGACAAGCACAGATTCCGGCATATCAAGAGGCATTACGCCAGTTGCGGCAGCGAAAGCCACAAGTCCAGAACCGGCAGGGAAAGAGATACCTATAGGAAAACGTGTATGAGAATCGCCGCCGGTTCCAACAGTATCCGGAAGAACCATTCTGTTTAGCCAGCTGTGAATAACCCCGTCGCCAGGTCTTAATGCAACACCGCCGCGATTCATTATAAACTCAGGAAGAGTTTTGTGTGTCTGGACATCAACAGGCTTTGGATATGCAGCTGTATGACAAAATGACTGCATCACAAGATCTGCAGAAAAATTTAGACATGCCAGATCTTTCAATTCATCACGGGTCATCGGCCCGGTGGTATCCTGTGAACCAACAGTCGTCATCTTTGGTTCGCAATACGTTCCCGGTCTTACTCCGTCAACACCGCAGGCTTTTCCGACAATCTTCTGGGCCAGAGTATATCCTTTCCCTGAATCCTCAACCGGCTTTAACTTGCGAAAAGCAGTGGATTCCGGCAGATTCAGATAAGTTCTGGCTTTTGCAGTAAGCTTTCGGCCAAGAATAAGAGGAATTCGTCCGCCTGCCTGAACCTCATCAAGAAGAACATCAGTTTTCAGTTTAACTTCGGACAGTACCTTATCACTGTTATGAAGGGTTACCCTGCCTTCATATACGTAAAGATCAATTTCATCACCTGTATTCATACCTGAAACATCAAGTTCTACAGGAAGTGCACCCGCATCCTCCATTGTATTAAAGAAAATCGGGGCTATTTTTCCACCGAATACAAAACCTCCGGCACGTTTGTTAGGAACATTAGGAATGTCATCACCTATAAACCAGAGAACAGAATTTGTTGCAGATTTACGGGATGAGCCTGTACCAACAACATCACCGACATAAACGAGCGGATTGCCTTTTTTCTTAAGTTCATTAATCAATGTTACAGGACCTACAACGCCATCCTGATCCGGAACTATACCGTCTCTGGCATTTTTCAGCATCGCCATGGCATGGAGAGGAATATCAGGTCTTGACCATGCATCCTGAGCAGGTGACAGATCATCCGTATTGGTTTCTCCAGGCACTTTGAATACTGTCAGTGTAATCTTACTCTGAAGTTTTGATCTGCTGGTAAACCATTCTGCATCGGCCCATGACTGCATTACCACCTTTGCATTGGTGTTTCCCTGATCTGCAAGCTGTGCAACTTTGTCAAAGGCATAAAACGCAAGCACCATGCGCTTAAGAGATTCGGCTGCATATACCCCAAGTTTATCATTCGACAGCAAATCAACCAGGTAATTAACATTATAACCACCCTGCATGGTTCCCAGAAGCTCAACAGCCTTTTGCGGAGCAATCAACGGGGAACTCAATTCTTCCTTAGCAATTCTATTTAAAAAATCAGCCTTTACCTTTGCTGCCTCATCAACTCCCGGCGGGACACGATCAGCCAATAATGAGAGCAGTTCAGAACCTCTTTCTTCTGGTGGACTCTGAAGAATTTCAATCAGTTCTTCAACATCAGCCGCAGAAAGCGGTTTTGGCATTATCCCTGATTTTTGGCGTTCAGCAGCCTGTTCAAAGTAAGTATCTAACACAATTCCCCCTAAGGTTAAAAAATAAAACAATCGGCTGTTAACTCTAAAATCAAATCATCAGACTATTAACAACCGGTATCATTTAAAACAGAAATACCTATCCAACTGATACTTTAATTTCAGTAAAAATCAAATAACAAATCTATATTCATGCGAAAAATCACAGGTCGCCTTTTTTATCCTTTGAACCGTTATCATTAAACAGAACATTTTTCAATTCAGGAGATATTTCTTCACCAGTCGAATTATTCTCGGAAATGACCATTTTCTCATCCAGCCATGCACCGAGATCAATCAATTTGCAACGTGAAGAACAAAAAGGTCTGAACCTGTTGTTAGTTGACCATTCAACTTTTCTGCCGCAAGTCGGACATTTAACAATCATAATTTTTCAGCTCGTCTAAGGTAAAACTCGTGAAAATAATCGACAGTCCTTGTCTTTTCATAAACACTTTCACAGTTGTAAATTATATCATCTGACCGGGCTCTCCGTTCACTCCTGGACATCTGCTTAGATACAATCTTTTTAATTTTCTCAATGGAACAGTTATCACGAACAGAAGCTCGTTCTATCTGAATATCTGTATCAAGATCAACACACAGAGTTCTATCCACCAGATCATCAAAGTTCTTTTCAAAAAGAAGCGGTACAACAGCAACAACATACTGAGATGTGGCACTGTTTATAGATGACTGCAGCTGATTACGAATTTTCGGAAGCAGAATTCCTTCTATGAAATCAAGTTCTGAAGGAACTGAAAAAACAATTTCTCTGATTCTGAACCGATCTATCAAACCTTCAGATGAAATAATACTGTTCCCGAAATGATTTTGCATCATCAAAAAAAAATCCCGATCCTGCTCCCATATTTCGTGGGTAACAAGATCGGCATCAATAATCAAAACACCATGTTTTGCAAAAAAAGAGGCAATGGTACTTTTACCGGCACCAATGCCACCTGTTAATCCAACAGTAAAAGGTCTCAAACTACACTTCCAAGATACCAATTGTTAATACTTTTCCCCCACCACATCACAATAATGCCTGCCATCGCTATATAAGGGCCGTATGGAATTGGTCTGCTCTTACCTTTATTAACAAGCACAAGATACGTTACACCAATAACAGCTCCAAATATGGCGGAAAGAAAAATTGTGGCAGGAAGCATCTGCCAGCCGCACCACGCACCGATGGCGGAAGTGAGTTTAAAATCACCGTAACCCATTCCCTCCTTTCCTGTAACAAGCTTAAACAGCCAGTAAAACGACCACAAAATCATATAACCGGCCACTGCTCCAATCAGGGCATCTTCAAGAGAACAGAAGGCACCGAAATAGTTAAAAATAAGGCCAAGCCATATCAGCGGAAGAGTAATTTCATCCGGAAGCAGCATCTTGTCGAAGTCAATGAAGCTGAGAGCAATCAGAAACCACATCAAAAGTATACAACCAGCCAGACTCAATGAAGGAGGGAAAATTATGGCACTAGCTAAAGTTAATAAACCCGAAAGTGTCTCAATTGCAGGATATCTGTACGATATAGGCTGTTTACAACCGGAACATTTACCTCTTAAAAAAAGCCAGCTCAAAACAGGAATATTTTCCCACGCTGTAATTTTGTGACCACAGTTCGGACAGCGGGATCTAGGCACAAAAAGATTAAAAGTCTCCTCTTCTTTCTTCAGAAGTTCTGAATCAGGTTCAAAATATTCAAGATAGTCGCGTTTGAATGATTTCTCCATCATAATAGGAACGCGATAAATTACAACATTGAGAAAGCTGCCAACAAGTAGTCCCAAAACAAATATATATGTAAAATACAGAAAAGGGCAACTGTTATAAAAATTTAAAATTTCAGTCATGAAGTACTAACCAAAAAAGTGGGCATTGTATGCCCACTAGAACAACATTTATTCGATTTCAAAAAATTATTTGATAACATCGCCCATGGTAAAGATCGGCAGATACATAGCAACAACCAGACCACCAATCAGAACACCAAGGATAACCATGATAAGAGGTTCGAGCATGCTGGACAAGCCATCAACAGCATCATCAACCTCCTGCTGATATATACCGGCAATTTTTGCAAGCATTTCATCAATAGAACCAGCTTCTTCACCGATCATTACCATCTGCGTAAGCATATCAGGGAAAACCATAGTGGTACGCATCGCCATATGCATCTGCATACCTGCCATAACTTCGTTTCTGACATCCAAAACAGCTTCCCTGTAAAGTGCATTACCTGAAGCACCGGCAGCAGAGACCAGTGCATCAACAAGAGGAATACCGGCAGCAAATGTTGTAGACAACGTTGATGAAAAACGGGCAAGCGAAGCCTTTTTCAAGATATTGCCCACAACCGGAAGTTTAAGCGATGCTATATCAAGGAAATCCTTGAATTTAGGATAATGAATCAAGCAATGCTTAACAACAAAGAAAAGAGCCACTATCGTTATAAACGGTATTATCCAGTTACTTTTAAGCCATCTTGATAATTCAACAACAAACTTCGTAAAGGCAGGAAGCTCGGCACCGAATCCGGCAAATATATCCTCAAACTGAGGAACAACAAACATCAGCAGAATTGCAGTAACGAGAATCGCAACGATAACAACAACCGTAGGATACATCAATGCCTTTTTAATCTTGGATTTGAGCATTTCTGTTTTTTCCTGGTAGGTCGCAATTCTGTCATAAATTGTTTCAAGAGCACCGGACTGCTCACCGGCAGCGACAAGATCGCAATAAAGCGAATTAAAATACTGCGGATATTTAGAAAGAGACTGAGACAGCGGCACACCACCCGCCACTTCATTAGCGATATTTCCGAGAAGCTCACGCATTTTACCCTTCTCATGACTTCCGGAAAGAAGTTCAATAGCCTGAATGATTGGAACACCGGCTCCAAGCATGGTACAAATCTGACGGGAGAACATTGCTATGTCCATAGGTTTGATCTTAGGCTCGAGAAAATCAATCGTCTGGCGTTTATTAATTTTAAGAATAGTAACGCCCTGACGCTTCAGTTCAGCTCTTGCCGCATCCTCTGACGCACCCTGGACAATACCACTTACATTATTACCCTTTTTGTTTTTTCCCTTCCATGCAAACTGGAATATTTTTCTCTTAGGTGCTTCTTTTACTTTTGTTTTTAAAGCCGTAATAGCCATGAATTATTTCCCCTAATCAACTTGTAACTCGTTTAACTTCAGCAATACTGGTCAAACCTAATTTAGCCTTTTCCAATGCAGATTTACGAAGAGTCATCATACCCTGCTCGACCGCAATCTTATTTATTTCAATGGAATTTGCATCATTCATGATCGCTTCAGCTATGCGATCATTCATAACCATTATTTCGTATACACCTACACGACCTTTATAACCAGCTGAGCAGGCATCACAACCGACCGGTCCGTAAAGCTGAATTCCTTCTTTGATCTCTTCTTCAGTAAATCCGACAGCTCTCATCTGCTGTTCAGAAACATCCTGCACCTGTTTGCACTTCGAGCAGAGTCTTCTGGCAAGACGCTGCGCCATAATCAGGGTGCACGACGAAGCAATATTAAAACTAGGAACACCCATATTCAGCAGACGGGTCAGAGTTTCAGCTGCAGAATTTGTATGAAGGGTTGAAAGAACAAGGTGACCTGTCTGGGCTGCCTTAATTGCAATTTCCGCCGTTTCAAGGTCACGAATCTCACCAACCATGATAACATCAGGATCCTGACGAAGGAAAGCACGAAGAGCCGAGGCAAAAGTCAAACCTGCCTTTGGATTCATCTGAACCTGATTTATACCATAAAGGTTGATTTCAACCGGATCCTCTGCTGTTGAAATATTTGTCTCCTCATCATTAAGTATACTGAGTCCGGTATAAAGAGACACGGTCTTTCCGGAGCCTGTCGGTCCGGTTACCAGAATCAGACCCTGCGGCTTGGAAAGAGCATCCAGATACTGTTTTTTCTGAACATCATTATAACCAAGCTGGTCTATGTTCAGTTTAGCAGCCGAAGAATCAAGGATACGAAGTACGATCTTCTCACCCCACAGAGTAGGAAGAGAGTTTACACGCATATCCATAGTCTTGTTCGGACCGATTTTCAATTTAATTCGACCGTCCTGAGGAAGTCTTTTTTCTGCTATATCAAGCCTTGACATAACCTTCAGACGTGCAGAAAATCTCTCCTTGAGGTTAACTGGAGGCGTGGCAATCTGGTGCAGAATACCGTCAATACGGAAACGTATGCGGTATTTAGTCTCATACGGTTCGAAATGAAGGTCTGATGCTCCCATCTGAATCGCTTTTAAAAGCATCTGGTTGATAAACTTGACAACCGGAGCATCGTCCTCCGAATCGGTCTCAACCGCTGCTCCCTGATTGTTGGCTTCGCTCGGTTCATCATCGGCACTCAAAGCCTCAAGTGAATCCATGTTATCCAAATCACTGGCCAGACCGTCATTTACATTCAGCTGTTCTGCCACCGAGTCAGTCAGAATCTTTATAGCCTTTTGTAACTTAAGCTCATCGACAAGAAACGGTTCTGTATGAAGACCGAAGGAAAAACCGAACTCTTCAAGAGCTTCAAGATTAGTAGGATCTGAAAGAGCAAGATAGAGAGTACGACCCTGGAGATAAACAGGCAGAGCATGGAACTTTTTAATTAATTTCTCATTAAGAAAGTTTTTAGGAATTTCCTGGAGATCAAATTCATCCAGATTAAGCAGAGACAGAGAAAAATGTTCTGTACAAAAATTGGCTAAATCATCGCTGGAAATAAGCTTCGTCTCCACTATACCCTGGATTATAGGAATATCCCTTTTTTCGCAATCCTTAACGATCTCATCAGCCTGATTCTGAGTTAACTTGCCCTCACCAACCAGGACAGGTAACAAAGTACTCTTCACAGCCATAGCAACACCTCTAGAGATTAAATATCTATATTCACCTACTAACCTGCATTTTGAAATTATACTTTAACAACCGTATCCCGATATAAACAAAATGTTATAACAATGATGTACTACACAAAAAAATTCAAATTCTGCACAAAAAGTCTACCTTCTGGAAAATAAAAGGAGTGCAGTTGCACTCCCAAAAATTTTTTTGTCCAACAAATATCAGAGTCTACCGCAGCAGTTCTTGTACTTTTTACCGGAACCGCAAGGACAAGGTTCATTTCTGCCTACCCTTCTGACAGGTTTAGGCTTGTCCCCATCATGATTGGTAGTAGACTGTTCATTCAGTTTTTTAGCTTCCTCACGACGCTTCTCCTCCATCTCCTCAACTTCGTCTCTGGTACGGATTTCAATACGCATAAGGACAGAAACAACCTGATACTTGTACCTTTCAAGCATCAAACCAAACATCTTTGAAGATTCAGTTTTGTATTCATTCTTCGGATTGCGCTGAGCATAACCTCTAAGATATATACCCTGCCGCAGACAATCCATTGAAGCAAGATGATCCTTCCAAAACTGATCGAGGAACTGCAGCATCACTGTCCGCTGAAGATTTAATTTTCCGTCCGGACCGATTAAGCCAAGCTTTTCCCTGTAATAACTAACAGCAAGTTCCGACACCTTTGCACAGAGATCACTCTCACTGAAAAGTTTGTTTTCCTTAAGCCAATCGTCAACAGGAATATCAAACAGAAAATCCTTCATCAGCTGAGCCTTAAGACCTTTGATATCCCAGGTTTCAACTACAGAATTAGGAACCACGTACTGACAGATTACGTTGTTCATAACATCGGAAATAATCTGTTCAACCTCAGGATCCAGTGCATCAGCCTCCAGAAGAGAGTTACGGAACTCGTATATATTTCTGCGCTGTTCATTAGCAACATTATCAAACTCCAGCAGGTTCTTGCGCATATCAAAGTTGCGCTCCTCCACCTTGCGCTGAGCATTTTCAATTGCACGGGTAACAAAACGGTGTTCTATTGATTCACCAGGTTTCATACCGGAACGCTTGAACAGATTTCTGATCTTATCAGTATTGATAAAGATTCTAAGCAGATTGTCGTCAAGTGAAAGATAAAAACGGGATGAACCAGGATCTCCCTGACGGCCTGAACGGCCACGAAGCTGATTGTCAATGCGTCTTGATTCATGGCGTTCGGTACCGATAATATGCAGACCGCCGGCTTCAACAACAGCATCATGACGCTTCTGCCAATCAGATTTTATCGCAGCTATCTGCTCATCTGTCGGATTTTCAAGAGCGTCAATCTCAGCCTGGAAATTACCGCCAAGCACGATATCAGTACCTCTACCGGCCATGTTAGTTGCAATGGTAACTCTGGACGGAGCACCAGCCTGAGCAACAATCAATGCTTCCTTGTCATGGAATTTGGCATTCAGTACGCTGTGCTCAATATTCTTTTCTTTCAGGAAATTTGACAGTTTTTCAGAATTCTCAATCGAAATAGTACCGACGAGAACCGGACGCCCTTCCTTAACCCGGTCTTCGATATCACTTACAATCGCCTGATACTTGTCAGCGTCATCCATGAAAACAAGATCCTGATAATCCTTGCGGATCATAGGACGGTTGGTTGGAATTACAACCGTGTTCAATCCGTATATCTGCTGAAATTCAAATGCTTCCGTATCGGCGGTACCTGTCATACCGGCAAGCTTTTCATAAAGACGGAAGTAGTTCTGGAAAGTTATCGAAGCGAGAGTCTGGTTTTCATTCTGAATCTGTACTCCTTCCTTGGCCTCAATTGCCTGATGAAGACCATCCGACCAGCGGCGACCAACCATTGTTCTTCCTGTATGCTCATCAACAATAAGAATCTCGCCGTTCTTTACAATGTAGTCAATATCCCGCTTAAAAAGAGTATGAGCGCGAAGACAGGCAATCACATGATGGAGCAGCTGAATATTTTTGTAATCATACAGTTTCTCGTCTTCAGGGAGAAGGCCTTCCTTGTGCAGAAGCTCCTCAACAAAGACCTGTCCGTTTTCCGTCAGATAAACCTGGCGAAACTTTTCATCAATAGTGAAATGCCCGTCTCCTGTATAGGTCTCGGAATCCTCCTTGTCCTGCTTCTTGAGGTTTGGAATAATTCTGTTTACAGCCCTGTACAGTTCGGTGGCGTCATTTGATGCACCGGAAATAATAAGCGGTGTTCTGGCCTCATCTATAAGTACCGAGTCCACCTCATCAACAAGAGCGTAATACAACCCGCGCTGTACACGTCCCTCCTTTGAATAAGCCATATTATCGCGCAGATAATCAAAGCCGAATTCATTATTGGTACCGTAAGTGATATCAGCAGCATAGACAACCTGCTTCTCCTCTGTGGAAAGACCGGCCAGATTGCAGCTTACAGTCATACCGAGAAAGTTAAACAGTTTGCTGGACCAATCAGCATCACGCTTTGCCAGATAATCGTTTACAGTTACAATATGAACTCCACGCCCTGTAAGAGCGTTAAGATAGGCAGGAAGAGTTGATGTAAGAGTTTTTCCCTCACCGGTTCTCATTTCAGCTATCTGATCAGAATTGAGAACAATACCGCCCATCATCTGCACATCGAAATGGCGCATATCGTAAACACGCTTTGAAACTTCTCTTACCACAGCGAAGGCATCAGGCAGGATATCCTCAAGAGTCTTACCCTGTTCAAGTTCATTTTTGAATTTAGGAGTCATTGCCTTGAGTTCATCGTCCGAAAACTTTTCATACTTTGGTTCAAGGCTGTTAATCAGATCTACAGTTTTACGAAGACGCTTCAGTGTTCTCTCATTGGAACTGCCGAAGATTTTCGTGAAGATGTTCATTATCGACATTTAAAACAATCCACTAAAATTATAATAACGCTATTTTACAATAAATCGGATGCATTTTGGACAGCAAGACACATAATGAAGATATAAGGGCGACGATTAAAATATCAAGTTCCCTATGGGTTTTACCGTATTTACGCAAGAAAAATGCCGGCAACAGAGCCGGCAACAAGTAAAAAATTATGAAATCAAACTCTGGCAAGACCAAGAGGAGCAAGAAAAGAGAGAGAGGTTTTCCTTTCCTGCACATTCTCATCAAATGTCACAAGTTCATAACAATCCGAACGGGAAAGCAGTTCCCTGAGCATCATGTTATTCAAATGATGACCAGTCTTATGAGCCGAGAATCTTCCAAGTATTGTACGATTTGACATATAAAGATCACCAATCGCATCAAGGAGTTTGTGTTTTACAAACTCATCCTCGTATCTCAAGCCCTCTTCGTTGACAACATTGTAATCATCCAGAACAATCGCATTATCAAGAGAGCCGCCGAGAGCAAGATTATGTGCATGCATAAATTCAACATCTTTCAGGAAACAGAATGTCCTTGCTTTTGATATCTCGTCCCTGAAAAGCTCACCGCTGAAACAGATATCTATATGCTGATTGGTTGATTCAATGGCAGGATGTTTGAAATCAACTGTCAGAGACATCTGAAGACCGCTGGTACTAGGCTCCAGCATAGCCCACTTGTCACCATCCTGAACCTTGACCGGCCTGATTACCTTAATAAACTCCTTCGGAGCATGAAGTTCCTTTATACCGACAGATGAAATCTGATATATAAACGGATACGCACTTCCGTCCATCACCGGTATTTCCGGTGCATCCACATCAATATAGAGATTATCAATACCAAGGGCAAACAATGCTGCAGACAGATGCTCCACCGTAGAAATACGAACACCGTCTTCATTTACAAGCGCCGTGCACAGCTGAGTATCTCTTACAGCTTCCGCTGTACATTTAAAATGTACATTAGGAGTAACATCAGTTCTTGTATACACCAGACCCGTTCCGGCAGGAGCTGGACGCAACGTTGCCGTAACCTTGTGACCAGAGTGCAGTCCGATGCCAACAACCTTGATAGTCTTTTGAATAGTACGCTGCATAATCATGACCATAACCTCATTTTTTGATAATTTTATCACATTTTTACAAAATGGTATAAATTATCTAAATTTAATCAGCCTGCTTTCTGAAAAATGCCGGAGAATCAAGAGACTGTTCATCCTGACCGAAAACTCCATACCCTGCACCTACACCGTCCTGAATAAACGGAGATGCTTCGCCGATAAGTTCACTAGGGTCAATATCAGGCAATGTGGAGGTTGCTTCAAGGACCTTTGGCTGAACTGTATTATTTTCTCCCTTTCTGCCGACTCCGGTAGCTATCACAGTTACACGGATTTCCCCTTCAGGAACTTCAGAATCATCAGGGGATGAATTGAGAGAGATTTCATCATTAGGAGAAGACGTGTAAGCGATACCTGTAATTATTTCGGCATCAGGATCTGCATATTCCTTGACTGTGTTATTTATATATTCCATCTCATCCATGCCGATATTGGCAGGCGCCTCAATATTAAGGAAAACAGAACGGGCGCCCTTAAGATCAATATCATCAAGCAGAGGACAAACAATGGCCTGCTGAACAGCATCCTGAGCTCTTTCAGCTCCGCGACCGACTCCGATGCCGATAATGGCATTACCTCCGTTTTCCATACATCTCTTGAGATCATTGAAATCAAGATTGATCACACCGTCATTAAGCAGAGAGCCTGAAATACCCTTTACAGCCTTGAGAAGAACATCATTGGCCTCTGCAAAGGCATTGAGCACAGTTACCTTCTTCCCCAGAACCTTCAGAAGTTTGTCGTTAGGAATAACAATAAGGGTATCGGCATACTGTGCCAGCTCCTTGATGCCCTGTTCTGCATGCTCTGCACGCTTTTTACCTTCATAGGAGAATGGTTTTGTTACGATAGCTATGGACAGAATGCCAAGTTCCTTTGCAACCTGCGCTACAACAGGAGCACCGCCGGTACCAGTTCCGCCACCTTCACCTGCCGTAATGAAAATAATATGGTTGCCAATCAGTGCATCACGGATCTTGTCAATATCCTCCTCCGCAGCAGCTTTACCCTTGGTAGGATCCGCACCGCAGCCAAGACCTCCGGTCATCTTGCTTCCAATCTGCACCTTGACGTCAGCCTGAGTTTTATTCAGAGCCTGCGCATCAGTATTGATACACAGAGTCTTTACTGAATCTATATTCGATCTTGCCATATGCGTTACGGCATTTCCACCGCCGCCGCCAATACCGACAACAATCATAGACGGACGAAAACTTGTTGTTTCGGAAGTAACTTCCTCAGGAGGTGTAACCTCAACTCCCATAATACCCATATTAAAATCCTCTCTCGAATAATATCAGTCTTTGACTAAAACAATTGACTTAAAAATTATCTTTAAGTTTCTGCCACAAATTTTTTAAAATATTCTGTCCCTGCCTTCCGCTGGATTTAGAATTCTGTCCGGCATATTCCGAATGCTGGCTTCCCCGTATCAGCAGACCGACTGCTGTTGAAAACTCCGGTTTATTAACACTTTCAGTCAGTCCCAGAGTAAGCGAAGGTTTTGCTATTCTGACCTGGCAGCTGAACACGTTCTTTGCAAGATTCAGCAATCCCCGGATATTCGAACCGCCGCCGGTCATAACTATACCTGCACCGAGCTGCAGCTTCTTGCCTTCCTGCTGCATTCTGGCCCGAACCGTCTTGATTTCGTTGTTTATCAGCTCCAGCAGCTCTGCATATCTGGAACTGAGAACCTGGGAGACCATTTCAAGATTAAGACTAAGATCCTCATCGCCGCTTACAGATTTTATTACAACCTGCTGATTTTTATCACGATACTCGTTCAAATCCACCGTGCCATACTGAAGTTTCAGCTTCTCGGCAACCTGAAAAGGAGTGCTGAAAGTGGTTGCAGTATCCTTGGTTGCGTAATATCCCGCGTATTTTATAGCTTTGCAGTACCGGAGAATACCGTCAGTATAAATAGCAATATCCATGGTACCTGCACCGATATCCACAAGACAGACACCTATGTCTTTCTCATCCTGTGTAAGCACGGCATCAGCAGAAGCCAACCCGCTGTATATCAGAGCATCAACCTTCAGGTTATTGACCCTGGCAACACACTTTTCGATATTCCGGGCAGAATCAGCATGACAGGCGATCAGATGGACATAAGCTTCAAGACGGCAGCCTGTAATGCCGATAGGATTTTTGATTCCCGACTGATCATCAATACGGTAACTCTGCTCAAGTGCATGAAGAAGACGGTTGCATTCATTAGGAAGTTTAATATTCTTTGCCGTATGGATAGCTGTTTCAACATCATCTTCAGTAACCTCATTGGTTATTGAAACCATTCCTTTTTCATTGAAACTTCTTATATGGGCACCTGAAATCGCACAATAAACTGAATGAACCTGGCAGTTGGCGGACAGTTCAGCAGCCTCTACCGCCCTCTGTATTGATCCAACAACCTTTTCTATATCGGTAACCGCCCCCCTTGATATTCCCTCAGAAGCATGAGTTCCTATTCCAAGGATATTAATCTTCTGATCCGGCATAACTTCACCGATAATAGCTCTGACGGTCTGTGAGCCGACATCCAGACCAACAACAATTTCATTTTCCGAATCTACACTCTTCAACTTCAAACACCCCTCATTTGCGCTGAACCTTGCCGTCTTCAGGCAAATTCTTCCAGCCGACAGCAAGTCCGTTGTCGTAACGCAAATCAATATATGCAATTAAATCCTGATTCTGAATCAGGCTGTATATTTTTACAAACCGCTCGAGACGTGAATCAATCTCCTCGACTTCTCTCCCCAGAATCAGTCTGGGACCATTTTTAAGATCTATCTCCCATGATCTGCGATCCGAAACTCTGGCGGCATCGATAATAAATCCGTACCTAGCCAAAAACAGCTGATACTTTCTGTAGCCTGCATATACAAGATCGGCTTTCTCCTCAGGTCCATCCAGAAGAACAAGTTCGTCATAGTTTCTATCATCAGGTCCGGTAAAAACCCCGGCTCTCTGACTGTACAGCTGACGCTCTCCCCATCTTGCCTGCGGTATCTTTTCAACTATGTTGAGATAAAGATATGAAGGCCACTGTTTGCGCACTGAAACAGACTGCACCCACGGTATTTCCTCAATCATGCGCTGAACCTCATCCACATCAAGCTTGATAAAATTGACCATCACTCCGGAAGATGAAAGTTTCGTACTTATCTCTTCTATGGAATTATGATCCAGTCCGCCTTTTATGGAGATCGTATCAACAGGGAGAAAATTACTGTCATAGTAATAACTTTTTAGTGAAAGAAACAGTATCCATACAGTTAAAAGTACCAGCAGTGTAAAAATCACACCCGACAGGAACTCCCCCGGTGAAAAACGTGGAGTTTGATCCTCAGGACCGACATCAGTTAGTGCCATAATTCCTCATAGCATTCAAATCCAGTTTCATATCAGCAAGATTTCTGGCTATTCTGTTAATGTTTCCTGCACCCTGAGTAAGCAAAATATCTCCCGGACGTAGAACATCCGCCAGAACACCGGGAACCGCATCGGCATCTGATACATAAATCGGATCAATAATTCCGCGCTGTCTTATAGAGCGGCACAGACTGTGACCGTCAGCCCCTGGAATCGCAGCCTCACCGGCAGGATATACATCAAGAAGAACCAGAGCATCAACCCTGCTCAGCACATCAACAAAATCATCATACAGATCTCGTGTTCTCGTATAACGATGAGGCTGAAAAACCATAACCAGTCTGCGATCAGCCCATCCGCTGCGCACTGCATTTATAGTGGCTCTCACCTCACTCGGATGATGACCGTAGTCGTCAACAAGCTTAACAGTATTTTCATCACTCTGCTTCAGTTTGAATTCGCCGTACTGCTCAAATCTTCTTCCAACCCCCTGGAAATTTTCAAGCGCGGAAAGTATATCCCTGTCTGAAATACCGTCATCAGATGCAACCGCTATAGCTGCTGCGGCATTCAAGGCCATATGCACTCCAGGAAGCGCGAGTTTTACATTAAGAAGCGAACCGTCAACCCGTCTTACTGTAAAGGTCGAATGATCCTCATGCTGCTTAAAATCGCGAATCTGTACATCCGCATCGTTCGACTGACCGTAGGTTATGACAGATCGCCCGATACGCGGAATAATGGAGCGGATCACAGGATCATCAATACAGACAACAGCAAGACCATAAAAAGGCAGATTATGAAGAAAATCAACAAAGGTATCCTTCAGTTTACTAAAATCCCCCTGATATGTTCCCATATGGTCCGCTTCAATATTTGTCACAATTGAAGCAAGAGGCTGCAGATGAAGAAACGATGCATCAGATTCATCCGCCTCGGCTATCAAATACGGACCCTGACCGAGTCTGGCATTTGAACCGGAACTGTTAAGCAGACCTCCTATAACATAGGTGGGATCACGGCCGGCCTGGGCATAGATACTAGCAATAAGGCTGGTTGTTGTAGTTTTTCCGTGGGTTCCTGCCACAGCGATACCGTGTCGGTAGCGCATGAGTTCTGCAAGCATTTCCGCTCTTTTAACCACGGGGATCCTTAATTCCTGCGCCGCGAGCAGTTCAGGATTATCCTGTTTGATTGCAGTGGAGACTACAACAACACTGGCCCCTTTTACATTGGCTGCGTCATGCCCCTTGAAAATTACCGCACCCATGGAAGCCAGATGCTCAGTAACAGCACTGCTTCCGAGATCAGAGCCGGTTATCTGATATCCCTCGTTACCAAGAACTTCTGCTATTCCACACATACCGGAACCGCCGATACCAATGAAATGAATACGTTTAACACGTCTCATTTCCGGAACATATGTACCATTCTTTGCTACTGATTCCATACTAATCACCTAACGATCTACTAACTTTCAGAAAGTTCTTCACAAATTGCAGCAACCTTTTCCGTTGCATCTAAAATAGCAGCATCCCTCGACTTTCGGGCCATATCAGAAAGCAGATCACGATCCTTCTGAAATTTACCGACAAGTTCAACAAAAGAATCCTCTCCTGCATCCTTCTGCTGAAGAATAAACGCTGCACCGATACTCTCAAGACTCTGAGCATTCTTTGTCTGATGATCATCAACGGCTGTAGGCAAAGGAACAAAAATTGCCGGCTTATGAGCTGCAGACACCTCTGCTACG
Organism: Succinivibrionaceae bacterium; assembly: GCA_016284235.1. Lineage (GTDB taxonomy): Bacteria > Pseudomonadota > Gammaproteobacteria > Enterobacterales > Succinivibrionaceae > UBA2804. The sequence goes on along the minus strand of JAEEOK010000064.1, from coordinate 19,524 downwards.
GTGAGAGCTCCCGCCCTGCAAACAACCACATCTGCCCAAATATAGGCATCAGCCATATCAGATATAAACTCAAGAACCTCAACCCTGGAGGAAATTCCCAGTTCGTCATAGCGTTTCTTTGTTGATTCGAAATTTCCCCTGCCTGTCTGATGCTTGACTTCTATATTATCAAGTTTGGAAAAATAACCAGGAAACTTCTCATTAAAAAATGAAGCTCCGAGAGATCCGCCAACCACAAGAATTCTCAAAGGACGGGTCTCCTCCGGCGTTTCTATAGGAAAATCAGAAATGGCAGCAATCTCCTCTCTAACAGGATTGCCCACAACAACCGCATTTTCACACTGGAACGCTCCCGCAAATCCCATGCAGATTCTGCTTGAAAAATGGGAAAGAGCCCTGTTTGTAAATCCTGCAGCCGCATTCTGCTCATGAAGAATAACAGGAATGCGGTTTAGCCACGCTGCTATTCCGCCCGGACCGGACGCATACCCGCCCATTCCCAAAACTACGTCCGGTTTAAAATTTCTGATAATTCTATTTGCCTGCCAGATAGCCTTTACAATCATAAACGGAGCATACAGTTTGCGAAGAATCCCGTTCCGACGGACTCCGGAAACACTTATGAAGGATATTTCAAAACCATGCTCTGGGACAAGTTTGGCCTCCATGCGCTCACGAGTACCCAGCCACATTACATCCCATTCCTTGTTGTTAAGATAACGGGCAACTGCAAGTCCGGGGAATACATGTCCACCGGTACCGCCAGCCATAATCAATATTTTTTTACGCATACACCATCAGCTCCCGCCTGACTTAACAGGCTTGACTGTATCCGCCTGCCTAAACCTGACCTTGAATTCATAATCCAGTTTTAAAACGATTGAAACAGCAGCAACGACCATGGCAAGACTGGAACCGCCATAACTTATCAGCGGAAAAGTCAGCCCCTTGGTAGGTAGCATTCCCGAAGCTGCGCCGACATTGATGAATGACTGAATTGAAATTAACATTCCCACGCCGAAACATACATACCCGCCGAACAGCTCTCCGGCCTTCAGCATTTTTTTGCTGATCATAAAAATTCTGGAAACCAGCCAGATTTGAAGCAAAATCACAAAAGCGACACCCACAAAACCGGTTTCCTCTCCCAGAATTGCAAACACGAAATCTGTATGTGCCTCCGGAAGATATTCCATTTTCTGCACACTGTTCCCCAGTCCTTCACCAAAAAGTCCGCCTCTTCCAAATGCCATGAGCGACTGGGTAAGCTGATATCCCTTACCGAAAGGATCCTGCCACGGATCAAGGAATGTTGTAACGCGAAGCATGCGGTACGGTTCCCATATCGCAAGTACCGAAAGAACAACAAGCAGGCCGACAATACAGAACAGAAAACTGAAAAAGTGAGCTCCTCCGACAAACAAAAGAGATATGAAAATGCCGGATATCACAACAAGAGATCCGAAATCAGGCTGAGTAAGAAGCAGCGCTGCTATTATTACAAGAAGTATCGCCTGCTTGACGAAGGAGCGAAGTTTTCGTGTAACCTCCTCCCTTTTTCGATCAAGAAAGCTTGCCAGATATATAATCCATATGAGTTTAACAAACTCTGCAGGCTGCAGATTGAAACTGCCTATTCTTATCCAGCGGCGTGCATAATTGATTTCTGTACCGACCAGCAGCACCAGTCCTAAAAGTCCGAAACCGAAAATAAGAAGCTTAAATCCGTTTCTTCTGAAAAAATCCCCCGGAAAAAGCATAGCAACAGCACCGGCAAAAACTGCGGCAACAATGGCAACCAGATCCCTTATGGCAAAAAAGAACATATTGTCATACTTGTTGGCAGCCTGGGTAATTGACGCAGAAAAAATCATGACCAGTCCGATAAGAATCAGCGTCAGCGTAAGAAAAAACAACTGACGGTCATATGGTGCACTATCCTTCTCTTCAGAGAAATTTTTCCACAGATTAAGCATTCTCAGCCTCTAATTTTTTCACCAGGGCTGTAAATACATCACCGCGCTCTTCAAAATTCTTAAACATATCCATGCTGGCACAGGCAGGAGCCAGAAGAACAGCGTCACCGGATCTTGCTTCAGAAAAAGCCTTTCGCAGAGCATCCTCCAAATCAACAGCCGGCTCTGCCGCACTGCCAAGTTTGAGAAGAATCGGAGCATCTCTGCCAAAACAGAACATTTTTTTCACATTTCTGCCGAGCAGCTGACCAACCGGTTCAAAATTCTGTCCTTTCCCTATACCTCCGGCAAGAAGATAAATATCTCCTGAAACAGCAGCTGACAATCCGTCAACAGCGGCAATTGTCGATCCCACATTCGTGGCCTTAGAATCATTATAATATCTCACACCGTTGATTTCGGAAACAAACTGACATCTGTGGGCAAGACCAGAAAACTTCCTGAGAACAGAAACCTGTGCACTCTCCGGAATACCGGCAAGATCTGAAAGAGCCATTGCAGCAAGCGCATTAAGCTGATTATGACGTCCGACAATCTTCATCTGAGTTACGTCTAAAACCTTTCTGCCGTTCTTTGCAAGCCAAGTTCCATCCTCGCTCTCGACTATTCCGTAATCGCGGGAATCAACTCCGAAACTTACCGTTTTTTCACAGTTGCCGGAAGGAAAAGTTCTTCTGTCATCCCTGTTGAATACTATCGCCTTAGCATTGTTGTAAATTATTCTCTTGGCTGCAGCATACTTTTCGATATCAAAATCATATCTGTCCATATGATCTTCAGTGATATTCAATATTGTACAGGCCTCGGCCTTCAGGGATTTTGTCGTTTCCAGCTGGAACGACGACAGTTCAAGAACATAGAGATCTGCAGGATCTGCAAGAAGATCCAGTGCAGGAATGCCGATATTTCCTCCTACCGCAGTTTTGATTCCAGCTTCGTTTCCCATAAGTCCGACAAGTGTCGTAACGGTACTCTTGCCGTTGGCTCCGGTTATAGCAACAACCGGAGCTTGCGCCTCGCGAACAAAAAGTTCGATGTCTCCGACAACCTCAACCCCTCTGTCCGCTGCTGATGCTATGGATGGAGAAGAAACAGCTATTCCTGGTCCCGTGATTAGCATGGCTGCTTCTGCGAAAAGATCAGCGAATGAATCCAGCGATCCGCTTCTGAACTCAACATTCTCAGGGAGTTTTTCCAGTAATGCAGGTTTTTCTCTTGTATCAACAACAACAGGCACTGTTCCTTTACTCAGAAGGTACTGCACCACCGAAAGATTACTTTTTCCAAGACCAACTACTATCGTTTCACCGGACATATTCTATTTTTCAACCTTAAAATTCTATCTGATTTTCAGTGTTACAAGACCCAGAAGAACAAGCACAAAAGTTATAATCCAAAATCTGACAATAACCCGAGGCTCAGGCCACCCTCCGAGTTCAAAGTGGTGGTGTATAGGTGCCATACGAAATATTCTCTGTTTTCTTAATTTAAAGGAGCCGACCTGCAGAATAACTGACATTGTCTCCATAACAAAGATACCGCCCATGATAAAAAGCAGAAACTCCTGCCGCACCAGAACCGAAATAACGCCAAGAACCGCACCGAGTGTTAGAGAACCGACATCACCCATAAAAACGAGTGCCGGATAGGTATTAAACCATAGAAAACCTACTGAAGCACCGACTATCGCAGTGCATACGATCACAACCTCGGACGCTGATTTTACATACGGAATTGAAAGATAATCAGCATAATTTACATTGCTTGTAATCCATGCCACAAGACCTAATGCCGCCGCCACCAGAGCAGTCGGGACAATTGCCAGACCGTCAAGACCGTCAGTTAAATTAACAGCGTTTGAAGATCCTACAATTACACAATAGACGAAAGGAATAAAAAGCAGTCCGAGTTCCGGCATGAAGTTCTTAAAAAAAGGAACAACCAGTGTAGTTTCTGCAGGTGTCGGAGCAGAAATATAGAGAAATATTCCTATAAGAAGAGCAAACACAGACTGCCAGAAATATTTCCACCTGGCTTTTAAACCATCAGTGTTGTGACGGGTAATTTTCCAGTAATCATCAATAAATCCGATAGTTCCGAAAGAAACTATGGCAAACAGAATCACCCATACATACACATTTGTAAGATCTGCCCACAGGAGTGTTGAAATGATGATAGAGCCAAGTATCATGACACCGCCCATGGTAGGAGTACCCTGCTTGACCAGATGAGACTGGGGGCCGTCATCTCTTACAACCTGACCGTACTTAAGTTTATGGAGATACTTGATAACTCTTGGACCAACAAGCAGCGACACCACCATCGATGTAAGAATCGCCATCACAGCCCGAAATGACAGATATGACACAACATTAAAAGCTGATGCCACATTTCTGGTCAGCCATTCGGATAGAAAAACTAGCATAAATGCTCCCTTATATAATCCGTAACCTCATTCATTTTCATATAGTGGGCACCTTTAACCAAAACGGTGACATTCTCGCCCTTAACTATACAATGCCGGAGTGTATTATACAGATCATTTTTTGAAGTTAGAAACTTTGCTTTCTCACCGGCTTCCTGAACTGTATATCTGGTGAGTTCTCCCAAAGTGTAAAGCTGATCAATTTCCGAATTTCTGAATCTTCTGCCAACCTCGCGATGCAGTTCCTCCTCCATATCTCCAAGCTCACCCATTTCTCCCAGGATCATTATTTTTTTACCTTTCATTTCATTCAGTGTGCTGATAGCTGCAAAAACAGCATTTACAGAAGCATTATAGGTATCATCGATAATGGTTACTGAATTGTGGCGGGTCACAAGAAGACGCCCCTTGTAGGTTTTATATTCACAGAGTCCCTTTCTTATGGTTGCAGCAGAAACACCCAAAACCCATGCGGCAGACGCGGCTGCACAGGCATTTGAAACATTGTGTTTTCCTGGAACCTGCAGAACAATCTTTTCCCTGGAACCTGCAATATTCAGAACAAATTCGTAGCACCCGTCCTCACGACAGACAAGATCTTCAGCATGAACATCCGCACCGGTGCACAACCCGAAACTTACATGGCGGTGAGAATCAAGAGAGTCAAACTGCCCGAAGAACTCGCTGTCGCGAGAAAAAATGGCAGTGCCGTTTTCAGACAGTCCCTCAAAAATCTCCATTTTTGCCTTGAACACCCCTTCAAGAGATCCAAACCCCTCTATATGAGCATACCCCACATTGTTTATAAGACACAGATCCGGTTTAACCAGATTGGTCGTATAAGAAATTTCTCCAGGATGATTGGTTCCCATTTCAACAACAGCATATTTATGTTCCGGTTTCAATCGCAGCAGTGTAAGAGGAACCCCTATATCATTGTTGAAATTACCGTCAGTGGCCAGTGTTGCGGCATCAAGGCGAAGAATTGACAGGATCATATCCTTTACGGAAGTTTTACCGCACGTCCCCGTAACTCCGACGGTTCTCGGCAGAAGCAGACTCTTAAGATATGCACCCAGTTTACCCAGTGCAATTCTTGTATCCTCTACAATGATATATGGTACAGAAATATTCATTTCTCTTGATACAATCAAAGCTCTGGCACCGTTATCGACAGATGAAGAGGCGAAATCATGCGCATCAAACTTTTCGCCCCTCAATGCTATGAATAAATCATTATCCTTAACCGCTCTTGAATCTGTTGTTACGGAAGAAACATATATATCTTCACCTATCAGTCTTCCGCCAACAGCCTGTGCAATCTGAGCCAATCCCAATGAAATCATAAACCTAAAATATCCTTTAAAACTTTCTGATCACTAAAATGTCTTTTTTCATTTCCTACAATCTGGTAATCTTCATGCCCCTTGCCGGCAACAATAACAGTGTCACTGGACGATGCCATGGAAACAGCTTTTCTAATCGCTTCCCTGCGATCATGTATAACCTCATAACCGCATGAGATCCTTCCCTTTAGCATATCGGATATTATCTGTTCAGGATCCTCCGTTCTTGGATTATCATCTGTCAGAATCAGATAATCGCTAAGAGATGACGCAGTCGACGCCATCATGGGACGTTTACCCGTATCCCTGTCACCGCCGCAACCTACAACACATATAAGTCTGCCGGATGTATGCTCTCTTGCACCTGTAAGAGCCTTTTCAACCCCGTCCGGTGTATGAGCATAATCCACAAGACATAGAGGAGAATCCTTGGTATGAAACAACTCCATTCGTCCCCTGAGCGGTATAAGTGAAGAAAAGGAACCAAGCAGCTGGTCACCTGAAATTTTCAGACATTCACATACCGAAGCATATGCCTCAACCGCATTATATACATTGAACGCCCCAATCAGAGGAACTGCAACTCTGACTTCAAAGTCCGGGGTTTTCAAAAGAAATGACGTTCCTTTTTTTTCCGCCTTTATATCAGAGATACTGTAATCTCCTCTTCTGCCGACAGTCACAAGACTGTCTGAAGGAATCTCAGAAGCCAGACCTTCATATACAGTGGAATCATCACAGTTTAATACAACCGGTTTCATTCGATTAGCTAAAATAAAACTCTTCTTTACATCAAAGTAGGCTTCAAAGGTTTTGTGAAAATCGAGATGGTCACGAGTTATATTTGTAAATACCGTAGAAGCAAAACTCAGGCCGTTGATTCTGCCCTGAGCAATTCCGTGACTTGAAACCTCCATTGCAACATACTCTGCACCGGAATCAATCTGTCTGACCAGTTCCCGCTGGATCTCTATCGGTCCGGGAGTGGTATTGATCGAAGGACGGAGATCATTGACAAAACCGTTGCCGACCGTACCCACAATACCGCATTTCCTGCCGAGATAGCCAAACATCTGTGCAATATAGAAGGCAGTGGAACTTTTTCCGTTGGTACCGGTTATTCCAATAATTTTGACCTTTTTGCTGGGATCTCCATAAAACACGCTCGCCAGTTCAGGAAGTTTACTCTCCAGATCTGAAACCCCTATTGAAACAACTCCTTCACTTTTGCAGCTGAAGCCGTCAGAATCCTCATATATTACAACCGCTGCACCTTTATCAACCGCCTGCTGAATATACTTTCTGCCATCCTGCACCTGCCCCCGCACTGCAACAAAGACATCACCCGGAGCAACACTTCTGCTGTCGGCCTTCAATTCACCCACGGCAATATCAGAATCAATACCTGTGAAAGACTTAATAGTCCCTAAACTGTTCATTTCCGGTTTTCCAATCTAACTACCTTCACCTGCTCTCTGGCATTATTCTCATCCGGAGAGACATTATAGAGTTGCAAAGCCGCTCCCATAATTTCTGAAAACATCGGACCTGCAACAACACCGCCGTAAACACCACCCTTTTTAGGCTCGTTTACGATGGCAACCATAACAAATCTTGGATTTGAAGCCGGTGCAAAACCTACGAATGTTCCGACATAATCCTTTCCATAGCCTCCTGCAACAGCAACCTTTGCAGTACCGGTTTTACCCGCTACAGTATAACCGTTAATTCTTGCCTGCTTGCCTGTTCCTCCCTCAACTACAGTCTCAAGAGTTTTGCACATGCGTCTCATGACCTTTTCACTGGCAACTCTTTCTCCCTTGGGATACTGCTCCGGCTCAAGCTTCAGAATGGAAAGAGGTTTATGAATGCCGTAATTTGCAATTGTTGTATAGGCGCTGGCAAGCTGAACAGGAGAAATTCTGAGTCCGTATCCAAATCCTATAGTCGCCTTTTCTATATCAGACCACCTGGTACGGTGCGGAACCATACCGGAAACCTCTCCAACAAGTCCGAGATCCGGATTCACACCCAGTCCAAAATCATTAAATGTTTTGACAATATCATTAGGATTCATTCTAAGAGAAATTCTAGCCATGCCGACATTGGAGGAATACTTGATTATACTTTCAAGATTACCCGACGCCATATGGTGACTGTCTGTTACAGTCTTGCGGTAAACCCTGAAGGGACGGGTATCAAACACCTCATTCCAATTTGTAATATTATGTTCAAGTGCACTGATCGCAACTATAGGCTTGACTGTGGAACCAGGTTCATAGGTATCTGTAATAGCTCTGTTTCTTGCTCTGAAACTTTCATACTTTGTATGCAGGTTAGGATTGAACGAAGGAGCATTAACCATTACAAGGATCTCTCCGGATTCGACATCAACAAGCACTACAGAAATTGACGTAGCCTGTCTTTCCTCATAATTGGCTTTAACAGAACTGTACGCTATGGACTGTAGTCTCTGATCAATACTTAAAGCTATACTGCCGCCCTTCTTGCCTTCCTTGACCACGCCAAGACGCTCTATGACATGACCTCTGGCATCCTTTCTGACTTTCAGCTCTTCCGGAGAGGAACTCAGCCAGTCATCAAAACTGCGTTCAACCCCTTCTATGCCGTGATCATCTATATTTGTAATACCGACAAGCTGAGCGTTTATTTCACCTGTAGGATAATAGCGTTTAAATTCATTTTTTACATATACGCCGTCAAGTTTAAGACTGTCTATGTACTCTGCTACAGAATTTGTCACCTGTCTCTGAAGATATACAAACCGCCTGCGCGGATCTGATATCTTATCCATTAAATCATTAAAAGAAATATCAAGAACCTCGGATATGGCTCTCCACGCCTTAGTCTGCTCAATACTCTTCCTATCATGAAGAATTTTTGGATCACAGTACACGGCTTTAACCGGAATCGATACAGCCAGAGCGACACCGTTGCGATCCGTTATTATTCCCCGGGTCGAATCAGTCGACAGTTTACGAACCGACCGCAAATCACCCTCATGGATCAGATAATCAGGATCTACAATCTGGATCCAGGATAATCTTACGAAAAGCGAACAAAGCGCCACAAACACGCACGCAACCGTCAGCCTGTACCTCCATCTGATAAATATCGGTATAGGCTTCTGAACACTTTTACGACTGTTTTTTCCTTTAGTTGCCGCCATAGGTATGTACTAATCTTCCACTATTTTTTCATTTGACAATGAAGGACGGATCATATGCAACTTCTGCTCTGCCTCTGTCATGACTTTTGAATGTTCAAGCAGAGTCTGTTCTTCAAGAAACAGGTTCAGCCACTCATTGTTCAACTCATCAGCTTCCCTGCTAATCCTTTCCACCTGACTGATCTCAACCTTGGTGTCCGCAGTAATGATTACTGTCATAAACATCATCAAAACAATCAATCCGTATAAAAAAAGAACAAATCTATGCTCAACAAGATCTTTTAAAATAATCTTGTGCAATTCAATTGAAAATCCGCTCATTCACACCCCGCATCTCTCGGCAATTCTAAGAACAGCAGATCTGGATCTGGCATTGCGCTCTATCTCCGATTCCGACGGCTTAACAGGCCTGCCGACAAGTGATAAACGCAGATTTCGCTTAATATCACACTCTCTTAAAGGTAAACCCGGAGGAAGATCCTGAACCTGGGATTCACTCCTGAAAAAAGTTTTGACTATCCTGTCCTCCAGAGAATGAAAACTTATCACCGCTATTCTTCCGCCGGGGGCAAGTACATCAATACTGTCAGATAGAGCCTGCCTTATCTCCTCAAGTTCAGAATTTATATATATACGTATCGCCTGAAAACTTCGAGTGGCAGGATGCTTGTGCTGCTCTCTTGACTTTACCACCCTGGAAATCATCTCCGCCAGTTCCAAAGTCCTTTCATAGGGTTTAATCCTGCGGTCATTACAAATTGCACGGGCAATTTTACGAGCAAACCGCTCCTCTCCGAATTCCTTTAAGACCCAGGAAATATCATCCTCAGACGCACTGTTCAGCCATTCAGCCGCACTAATGCCCCTTGAAGGATCCATTCTCATATCCAAAGGTCCGTCCTGATTAAAACTGAATCCCCGCTCCGGATCATCAAGCTGAGGAGATGAAACTCCAAGATCAAAAAGCAAACCGTTAACCTTCCCGGTAAGATTTAAACTGTCAGCAATAGATCTGATATTTGAAAACCGGTCATGTATAATTTGAAATCTGGGATCAGTAATAGATCTTGCTGTCTCTACAGCCATGGGATCCCTGTCAACAGCATACAACCTGCCGCCAGCTCCGAGTCTGGACAGTATCAACCGCGAATGACCGCCCCGTCCGAAAGTGCAGTCAAAATAAACCCCGTCCGGCAAAACAGACAGTCCTTCCACCGCTTCATTCAGAAGAACAGTTATATGCTCATTCACAGTCATTCAACGTAAAACCCTTCAATCCATCCGATTCAGTCCATGTAGCAGATGAAACTTTCTCCATATCTGAACTGATTGTTTTCTTCCAATTTGTTTCTGACCAAATCTCAAACCGGTTAAGCTGACCTACAAGCATAATATTTTTATCCAGTGAAGCATGTTCACGCAAAACAGGAGCGATCAGAATTCTGCCGTTTGAATCGGATTCGCAGTCAATGGCATTTCCGAGAAGAAGCCGCTGCAGTCTTCGTTCATACTCATTAATACTTGACAGTCTGCTAAGTTTTTTCTCCAGTATCTCCCATTTATTAAGAGGGAAAAGAAGCAGACACGGATGCTGAATATCGATTGTGCACACAAACCTGCCGTCACACTCTTCAGCAAGAAAAGTGCGATATCTCGTAGGTATCGTTATCCTGCCTTTACTGTCAAGAGTAACGGCATTAGCACCTCGTAACATACAAACAGTTCTCTACAGCAATATAAAAAACCACAAAATCCCACAATTATCCACTTATTGTAAAAAACATAAAATTTAAATGCAATATATGATTAAAAATTCAACAAGCAATAATTCTAAATAAACTAAGGAATAAAGAGAGATTCAGAAAGAACCGTAAAAAAAGCTTCACTTCTGAAAAATAAAAGTTAGAACAAGTTAAGAAGACCCTGTTCAAGGAAATCTGTACAGATCAGCCATACAGAAAATAAAGAAACTTAAATCAATTACAGTCTGTAAAAAAATGCATCAACAAGGAATCTTATGCATAGTGAAAACAAAAAACGGGAAAAAAATCTAACAGAGCTAATCTCCACGGGATGACTGTTCCTCCAGTCCCTGCCTGTAAAGTTCATTTTTGGATAAATGAAAGAATTCAGCACAGATAGCAGCAGACGTTTTCAAAGGCAGATGCTCATTCAAAATCTTTAAAAGATTCAAAGCCTCTGCCGGAATACCGTCATTCTTCTTGCAGCATCCTGCAATCATGACAACAAACTCCCCCTTGAGTCTGTTCGCATCCTCTTCAAGATAGGCAAGCATTTCACCTGCATTAAGATCGTAAAAACTTTCAAAAGTTTTTGTCATTTCGCGAGCTATTACAAGTCTGCGTTCCGCTCCTAAAACGTGAACTATTGCTCTTACTGTATCAAGTATTCTGCGGGGGGATTCATAATATACGTATGTTTTGACTTCACAAACAAGCTGCTGCAGTTCATCAGCAAGCGCCTTTTCCTTAACCGGAAGAAAACCGCCGAAAACAAACTTATCTGTCGGAAGTCCTGAAGCTGAAAGAGCAGAAATTACGGCACTTGGTCCCGGTACGGGAATAACTCTTATCCCAAGTTCACGGCAGTATGAGGCAACATGATATCCAGGATCCGAAATCAGGGGAGTTCCGGCATCGGAAATAAGTGCAACACTGTGCCCCTGCCTGATTTGATCAACTATGTAATTTTTTTTGTCCTGTTCATTATGATCATGCAGAGAGAACATTCTGGTATCAATGCCGTAATGATCAAGAAGAATTCTGGAATGCCGCGTATCCTCGGCACCTATCAAATCCACATTTTTAAGAACAGACACCGCACGAAAAGTTATATCATCCAGATTTCCAATAGGGGTAGACACTATATACAGAGCATTTTCTAATGAATCAGACATAAAAAAAACCGGAAATTTACAGGGAACTGTCTGCATTATACTTTCAATATGCCGACATATTCAAATTATACAGATTCGCGAAATGAAAAAAACTTATGTCCGATAAAACTGGTAAACGTAGTAAAGGAAATGCCGGTGAAATGCGATAACTCAGCCGAGCAGTAGTTATAATTGACTGCAGGAAGCAAACAGTAATACATGAATGAACTTACGGCCAAAGTAATAAGTATGCCGATTATGTTAACGATAGTAAAACCGATTACTGATTTTCCCATTGAATTGGTATTTCTTTTAAAAACAACATAATTAAACAGAAGAAAAGCTATAAACATACCAAGAAGATATGCCAAAACAACAGCAAGATAAAACGGTATATTGCATGAACTGAAAAAAATTCTGGACAGAAAATTTGCAAGTGCAGCAACGCAGCCTGCGGCAACAAAAAGAATAAACTGTCTGGATAAAAAAAGATTACGAATAGCAGTGCCCATACCACACCGTTTGCACTCAACTTACCTGACAAAACTCCGTCATGATTACCATTCAACTGAACGCAAAATTATCAGCGATTTCTGCGAAAACACTAAATATTAAGTCTGTTAAAAACGAAAGACGGAAGATTTCTTATAACAAACATAATTAAACGCCACCTGGAGGGAGCATATACAGTTTTTTTACCGCAATCCACACCCCTTACAATGCATTTGGCAACATCTTTCACATCTGCAAGCTTTACCTTTCCTACCAAATCAGCTGTCATGGGAGTCAAAGTAGGCCCCGGCTTTACCACCGTAACCATTACACCGCATTTTTTCAGAGCAAAATAGTGCCTCATTCCCTCGGCATAGGTATCAAGAAGCGATTTGCCAGATCCGTAGACATAATTGGAGGATCTGCCCCTGTCACCTGCAACAGAGCCGATCATGACAACATGCCCAGCCCCTTTCTTTTCCATGTGTCTGGCAAAGCCCTGTGCATAAAGAACAGGAGATATACCGTTAAGAAGAAGAGATGATTTCAATCTAGATAAATTCTGCTGAAGCTCCTCATTCATGTCCAGCGAGGATCCCTGAGCTATAAGAACAATATCAGGAACTGCATCTCTGCAGATATTATCGATAGTTTCTGTTACAGATTCCGCATCTGTTCCATCACAAACAACCTCGCAGGAACAGGAAAAATCATCTCTTCCCGATCTTACCGCCAGATCACAGCCGACATTTTCAAGCCGCTTCCTGTCTCTGCCTATAAGCACAACTTCATTAAATCCATTTTGAACCCAGATTCTTGCACAGTTTGATGCAATAAGTGAAGTCGCACCAACCAGAACCAGCTTTTTAGCAACCTTATTCACTTTCAAAATCCCATAAGCCTTCTTGATAAATCAGAACTAATACGGGGATCTGCATATTTGATAAATTCATTCATAGCATCGCCATACCCCAGTTCAAAGAGTTCCTTCGGCTGCCGTGCATCCTTGGCCAGATATAATCTACCGCCGGACTCTCTTACGATACTGTCAAGATTTCTGAACAGTTTCTCCGTTTTATCCCCGCGGTTTGGAAAATCAAGCGCATAGGTAACGCCATGAACCGGAAAACTAAGAAGACCCGGAGATTTTTTTCTTCCAAACGTTTTCAGCACACCAAGAAATGAACCTTCATTTGCTTTAGCTATCTGCTGCTGAATTTCAGAAACAGCATCATAACCCGCAGACATCGGAACAACACACTGATACTGATAAAAACCTTTTTTACCATAAATGCGATTCCAGTTACCCACATGATCCAGCGGATAAAAAAATTTTTCATACTGAACCCAAAAAGGTCTGGACTTCAAACTCTGCGCATAATAGTAGAATGTGTTGAATAAACGCAAAGAAAGTGAATTTACCAGGGAAAAAGGAGGTGTAAAAGGGAAATTTATAGAACCTTTTAACAGTTCACAGTCCCTGCGTTCAGAATTATTTCCACGCATAAATATACCTCTTTCTCCATCTCCTGTAATGCAGTCTATCCAGGAAACCGTATGTTCGTACTTATTTTCCGAAGCTTTTGACAAGTCAAAAAATTCGTTCAAATTTGCAAACGGGATATTCTCTGCATTAATCCATGAACCAGCGACTTTTTTTAAAAGCAGAGTCGCCTCGACCACAAGTCCCGTCAGACCGAGGCCACCAATGGTGGCCTTGAAAAAGCCCGCATTTTCTGAAGAGGAGCATGTCAAAAGTTCACCGTCAGTTCTCAGCAGTTTAAAGGATTTAACATTACATCCGAACGTACCGTACATATGATGATTCTTACAATGTACATCACATGCTATGGCTCCTCCCACTGAAACTTCCTGGGTTCCGGGAGTCACTGGAAGCATAAACCCTTTTACAACAAGAAAACGCTGAAGATCACGAAGCAGAACCCCGGATTCTACTGTCACTGTCATATTTTGTGGATCAAAATCTACGAACTTATCCAAAAATCCTGTCCATAAAAGTGTCCCGCCCGAATTGATACATACGTCACCGTAGCTGCGGCCGTTTCCTCTTGGTAAAAAAGTTCGGTTATCACCCAAATGTTCAGATTGAAGAAATTGACGCTGCAATCTGTCTGCAACAGGGTAAATATTATGTTCTGTTTTTTTCAGCAAACCCCACGATGATACCAGAGTCATTAATAGATCACTCCCCGCAAAAACAGTGATATGAACACCAGACCTGAAAGCAAACTGATTTTGTCCTTCACAGCAAACATAACCGGATCTTCATCCATATTTCCTCTGTGCGTCTGTAAAAAAATGTAGCAAAACCAAAAAACAAGAACAGGACCGCAAAAATAAATAAATACAGGATGCGGAAACAAAAGCGCCTTGCTACTGTTGACGTAAAGAGCAAAAACCAGGGTCGACATCAGTCCGCATGACACTGCAATCTGACTCAGCATAGGATAATCAGATATTACATATCCTCTTCCTTTTGTCTTTACTGTTCCTTTTAATTCCTGGTTTTTCAATTCAGCCATACGCTTAACTATCGCTAATGCCAGAAAGAAAAAACCGGAAAACGTGATTAACCATAATGATGTCGAAACTCGCAAAACAGCTATTCCAGAAATAATTCTGAAAGTATAGAGAAACGACAGTATCAAACAATCAACAACAATAAACTGTTTGAATTTAAAGGAGTAGAGAGACGTAACGATCAGATATATGAGCAGACAGCTTACAAAAGTATCAGAAACAAAAATCGCAAGACTTACAGAAACGAGGAACAGCAGAGGCATTAAAAACATACCAAAGGCTATAGACAAACTTCCTGAAGCGAAAGGACGCCTGCACTTAACAGAATGGCTGCGGTCACTTTCCAAATCAAGTAGATCATTGAGAATATAAACAAAGGAGGACATAAAAGAAAAGGACAGAAATGCTATTACAAGCTGTTCCCACGCATGAAAATCAAAAAACAGTCTGGCTGTCACAAGGGGTACAAAAAGCAAAACATTTTTGGCCCACTGATGTATTCTCAATGCCCGGATCACAGCAAAAAGGAGATTTTCAGTTGTTGATACTTCCTCAAATCTTATTCCGAAATTCCTGAGTTTTCTCTTCACTCCTGACGGTGTATTGACGCACACGGCTGATCCTGAAACTTTCCAGACAGGAATATCATCAGGTGAATTTCCGCAATAGACAAAGTTTTTATCACCATATTTCTTTAGAAGAAAATCAGCCTTTTTTAAGGATGATAAATTGTTTACCGAATCAGATCCGAAAGAATCAGAAAACAGTCCAAGATAATCAGCTATTTTCTTTACTATAATTTCACTTGAGGCCGACACCAGGGATAGTTCACACCCGTCATTTTTTCTTTTTTTTAAAAAATCCAGAAACTTGTCGTTATACGGCAAAAGAGAAGGATCAAAAACATACTTTAACGCAAGCTTATGCTTAAGCTTTGCCTTGCCGCCGCTCAAAAGCCAGAACAGACAGAAAAAAATAACAAAAGGATTTTTCTTGAAGGAAAAAATAAAGGATTCCAGAAGCATATCAGTCTTGATGAGGGTTCCATCAAGATCCACACACAAAATATTTTGAGAACTTTTCACAATAATTCTATATTAAGACAACAGCAATCTGTAATCATACTGAAAGAACAAGGAAAAAGTTTGTTATCAAAGAGAATGATTACGACCGCAGACAATAGACTTAAAACAGGCACATGAAAATAATTATCGCCATCTCCATGGCGACTGCAGACTTTACAAAAGTCCGGCAGAGATGTAACCCGATGTTTTTATTCTGCAACGCTCTAAAAAAAACTGAGCGACATGTGTGAGTCAGTCATAAGCCGGGTTCTGTACCTTGCGGTGACAATCATTCATCTACTTCTGCAATCACTTACAGACTCTAGCGATCTACCCGTTTCCAATGCGAGCAACATTAACGGAAACCTATTTGATCTTGCTCCGAGTGGAGTTTACACTGCCGCATACTATTACTAGATGCGCGGTGAGCTCTTACCTCGCCATTTCACCCTTACCATAAAGGCGGTATACTTTCTGTTGCACTTTTCGTAGGTTCACACCCCCCAGGCGTTACCTGGCACTCTGCTCTGCGGAGCCCGGACTTTCCTCCCCCCAAAAAGGGCGGCGATTGTCTGACCGACTCAGGCGGATTATAGCATACACCCACTACTCATAAAAGATTAACCGATGTCAAATATCACTGAACATACAATAACGAGAAAGCCATAATCAAGATTTTTAACATAGTACCGTCCACGATTCCAAAGGACCGTACCTTTTCAATAACGCTCATTCTCCAAATAGGCTTATGAAACCTTCCCTGTAAGCATTTATAAGGGAAAAATCTATATCAGGATGCTTTTTCTGAAAAAAAGAGTCTATTTTTTCCGGTTTATACTTTTTACCGTTTTCATAGAAGCCTTCCTCATAAAAAAAGCCTTTATCCGTATACCAGCCATAGCGAGAAAGATCCAGCGTTCTTCTGCACATTCTTTCAAAAATGGAGCATCCGAGAAAATAATTAGGATCATTGATATTCATTAGATGCAGAACAGTCGGAGCGAGTGCCAGTCCGTTCATATATCCGCCAATTTCGTGAAGATCTAATTCCCTCGGCAGATCCCAGTAGGGTTGAAATATAAACATCGGTACCTGATTTGTAATGAATCTTTTATCAAAGTCCAAGGCTTCGGTTCCCGGCTCCCCCGGGATTATGGAATGATCTGCTGTGATAATCAGTATTGTGTCATCAGCAAGTTCCTCATAATAAAAATCTATAAAATCCTTCAAATTATGATCTAATGTGAAAAATCTGTTTAAAACGGAATTAGCTCCGTCACGAAACTTATATTTTCCATCCATGCTCATGTGCGTGCCCATATTGTAAAGAGCAACAAAAAACGGAAGTTCACTGTCTACTTTCTTATCTTTTATCAGCTTTACCGTTTCCTTGAACCTCTGGAAGAGGACTTCATCATCACAGATTGCTGAAATACAGTCAGTAATAACATTATGATTGGTTCCTACAGTGTTTGAATTACTCGGCAGAACATTTTCAAATCCAACAACTTTCACCATTGTTAAGAAAGTATCACCTGATTCAGGTATTATAAAAAAAGTCTGATACCCGTGAGACTTTAATATTTCCGTCAGTGAATTCGAGTCGGTAATTTTCTTTTCTGTAACTGCATCTTTCTGAAATCCAGAAAATAGCTGACTTCTTATTCCTCTTATCGTGGTTGCAGTATGATTGAAATAGTTTCTGACCAAAGTAATCTGCTTGTCGCTGTACACCGAATGCAGATTTGACATGAATGGCATCAATTCGATCCTGGATGTTCGGTAGCTATCCATAAGTTCAGCAGTAAAACTTTCAGTAAAGAATATTATGAGATTAGGCTTTGATACTTTTTTTAATTGCGGATACTGCAGAGTTTTTTCAAATACTGAATCATTATAGAATGTTTCCCTGTAATTGAAATCATCAGTCTTATATTTTTGAAGAACAGATGAATATACTATAGAAAATTTTTCAGTAAAATTCGGAAAATGTTTATTTAATTTAACCTTAAACAGTCCTATGACCGGAGACTGAAATTTTTCAATTTTTGAACCATCCGGAAGAGAGTTGAATAAAAAAGACAAAGTCCCGAAAAATATAACAGCCGACGCTGTTATAAGCCAAACTTTTCTGCTGATATCAATAATTTTTGTTTTTCTGTACCGAGTCAGCAAAAGAGCGATCAACAGGAAATATACAAGTATAAACTTTTCATTACCGCCGTTATATAAAGTACTGATATTATCAATGTTGATGTTACCTAAAGAAACAGGACTTATATAGCTGCATGAATTTGTAATACAGACTATCTGACCGATTAAAACTGTCAATACAGTTGCGATGACAGCGGTATAGACTATTCTGTGTCCCGAAACAAGAAGCGATATAAGAAAAACAAACAAAAAATCAGTAAAAGTAAACAGAACAGAGGATATCATAATGGTGCTTCTGTCACTGAAATCTCTTACCACAAAATACACGAACATCAGGTGTATCATCATCACAGCGAACAGTATTGCAATCATCCCGACATTTAGAGTAAAAGACGGCTTTAATTTACTACCGGCTATACTTATGAGTACTGATACCGCCGTACAAATCAGCGCAATTAGAAAAAAAGACAAAATCACGCCTGAATCAGACACTAAATCAGTATCTGCTGCAGAATAAACCGGACTGCTGAATTCTATTTCGGTTATATCAAATTTTTCTTTGTTCTGAGCAGATAAAAAGGAATCCAACGGTAAAACTTTGAAATCGTATTTTTGATTATTTACAGTTATTTCATCAATTATGGATGAGATCTTCTCCTCTTCCTGCTGTTCATTTTGTTCAGATATTATCCTTTCATAAAGAAGAATTTTCTGAAGTTTACGGAATTCAGATGAAAAATCGAAAATGATATTATTTTTTTCTATCCTATATCTGTATGTTTTTTTATTCTTATAATTCTCTTTTGAGAAATCATGATCAGTAAAGCCTAATATATAACTGTGAGTATTTCTGTTTATTCTGTAATCATCATTAAATTTAATCGCAACAGAGTATTTATTTGCTGAAGAATTGTTACTGATTCTTAAATCCTGGTATATCTCGAATGTAATCAAACTACTTATTATGATGATCATTAATTGAATAAAAAAATATCGAACTTTTTTCTTCTTCATTTTGTTATAAGGAACCGTAAAATCTAAACAATAACAGAAATAAGATTATCAATTATATTTCATATGGACAAATTAACAGTTTGACTTTTGCATAGAATATTAAAATTCTCCACCATCTTAGCAAATTCACACACTTCATCAGTCAATTCTACCAAAAAATCCATAAAAAAGAGCAGATACCGTACACAAGGTATCTGCCCAACATTTACACTTAAGTAAAACTTTCCCAAATCTATGTACTATAGATTCAAAAATCAATGTTGAATCACCTGTTCCAATTTTATCAAACAAAAGGATTCCAAACTCTCTTCTTTTCTCCTTTTTACGAAGGAGTTTTGCGAGGTCTTCCGCGTGGACGTTTTGGTTTTTCTTCTTCCGTCGACTCCTTGCGAGGTCTCCCTCGAGGTCTTTTCGTTTTTTCTTCCT
>JAEEOK010000063.1 GCA_016284235.1 Succinivibrionaceae bacterium | reverse complement strand
GAAGGCAAAGACATGACCAATTATCCGGTTCTCCTTCGTCCCAGACGCTTCGGTAAAAGTACCTTTGTTCAAATGCTGAAATGCTTTTATGACATATCATATAGAGACAGATATGACGAAATTTTTTCTAAAACCGATATTTATAAAAAAAATCTGCAAAGTCATAATTCGTTTCATGTAATAAACTTTAATTTTTCAGGAGTGTCGGGAGTTAAGGAAGACACTCTCATCAGAAGTTTTATTATTGCTGTTAACAGTGGAATAAATGACTTTATGGTTCGCTATCCGGATTTTGTTTTCAATCCCACTGATGCAGAAAAGGAAACACCTTCAAGTTTTATTAAATCCTTTATTGATGCTTATAAGCGGTATACTTCAAAAAAATCGCTCTATCTGATGGTTGACGAATACGATAATTTTGCCAACAGCATTCTCTCTCAGGATTTGGAACTGTTTAAAGCTATCACCGGTACCGGCGGATTTCTGAAGGATTTCTACGCAGCCATTAAAGAAGGCGCTGAGACTTGTATTGCCAAAACCTTTATTACCGGGGTATCATCCGTATCATTGGATTCCCTTACCTCAGGATTTAATATTTCACTGAATGTCACTTCTGATAAATGCTTTAATGAATATGCAGGCTTTACTGAAGATGAACTTGAAAAGCTTATTCCTCAACTCGTTGATATTGAGGAGCTTGGTGTAAGTGTAGATGAAATAATAGCCAGAATGAAACCGGTGTATGACGGCTACTGCTTTAGCAGACTTGCTAAAAACACACTGTATAACTCCTCCATGTGTCTGTACTATCTGAACAGAATGCAAAAAGAACATGAATTTCTTGCTCCTGAAGATTACATGGATCCCGCCTCAGATCACGACGGTTCAAAACTAAAGAGGCTTTTTGAAATAGCCGAAGAAAAACTTGCAGACAGAATTATTGATACATATCTAGCAGGTAGATCATTCAGTGTTAAAAGTCTTGCTGAGAATATAAATTTAAACAAAAAGGATAAGTATAGCGAGGTTCAATTGTTATCTATGCTGTATTATCTCGGATACCTCACCATTGATCCAAAGTTATCAGACAGCAGTAAACTGTCACTGAAAATTCCCAACCTCTTTATGTCAAGGCTTTTTGCCCAGTGCACCGTTGATTTACGGTTAAAGCCAAACAGTCTCTTTAAGGACGAGGTGCTGGATATATCATCTCTGCTGGAGGTTAATGACGACATTTCATCATTTGCAAAATCATGCACGGAATTTTTAAGCACCATCTTCACCAATCAGGTGCTTTCACACATGAGCGAAATGGCACTGAACCTGGTGCTTCACGCCAAACTTGATTCCATGTTCGGTGTTTTTGTTGAAATGCAGAAATCCCTGCGAATTGTCGGTAAAGGTGAGAAGTATGCCGATCTGGTAATTACCGTAAATGACGGAACAGAGGACGAATGCATCTACCTTATGGAGTTAAAGTACGCAGCTAAAAAGGATGCCTCGGAAGCAAAGCTTGAAACTTTGAAGAAAGAGGCAGTCGAGCAGGTAAATATTTATAAAACTGCCATTGAATTTAAAGATAAACCGGTTAAGGCATATGCCATGGTATTTGTCGGTTCGGAGTGCGTGTACTGCGGGTAACAAAAATTAATTTTTTAAGCTCATGACCATTATGGCGTGAGCGTTTTTAATATCTGAAAAATCAACGGTTTTACGAATACCAAATCTAATAAATATTCGAGTAGTAGACCTTCAGATTTTTACTACTTTCTGACTACTTTTCACTGTTACAAAATGCGTATTTTGGGCTATTTATGACGTTTCTGTTAAAATTCAAAAAGGTACTTCTGCATCGTTTGAGAGCCGACAAACCTTGCAGAAATGGGCATTTCTCGGCAATTCACGGTAATCAATAATGACAATAAAAGTGCTGTTCGTGTGCCAACCTGATTTCTTCAGTTAAAGTCGTTACTTTGAATCCGGTTCAGTTAAAAAAGTAAAACGTGTTATTTCCTCAAACTCCTCCTGTTTTTCTGTGAGCTAGAATTCCCGGCATATGCGTATTAAACGCCTGTTTGTCTTCGGAACATCAATATACATTTTTTGTTTGCCGTGTGACAGAGCGTACCGGAACATACAGTGAACGAATAAATCATCCTTAAAAGCAGGTTTGCTATAAAGGTTGTCGATCCTGTTGTCCGTTATCGTGGCTATTTCAATTGTTTGATTAGCATATTGAATAGAAAGCAGCTTTCCGCCGTTATTGATTGAGGATTCAATATTTCTTATTATTCTGTCCTCGTCTTCCTTATAACGCTTCTCTTGCTCATCCTTTGGCAAACGGTCATAGCATAAATATTTTTCATGCTTGTTTGCACTACGGCAGAGTTCACGCAGATACTCATCTATTCCGTTATATTCGCTGCAGACTATTTTATTGCCGATTGCAGCAATAATTGCAGAGTCAGGATTATCATTTGGATAGTCACAACCAAAGAAAATAAGTTTATTGCTTTCTTCAGATTCCGCTGACACCGGAGCATTACCAATCAATTGATATTTGCGGCGTTTGAAATAGATCATTTTACTTTCACACTTAAAACATGAAACAATGCCATTACAATGGAATTTAGCCGGCTTCAGATCATCATAGTTTATTTTTTTCGGAACAGAATCATAGATCCCATCAAATAATCGGAAATATGCCCAGTAGTCTTTTATCTCCGGAACTATGGATGAGGACCAGCTCGACGGGCAGTCAATCAACTGCATCAAAATGTATTTTCCGTCTAAAGCATGAAATTCCTCATCGGACATTGGCTTCTCATGATTCATGGAATAATTTTTTCCTGCGGTTTGCAGCTGGATTGCTATCACGTCGCCGTTTTCAAAAATTCGTTTTTGGTTAATATCGAGTCTGATTTTCTTT
The DNA here is from genome assembly GCA_016284235.1 of Succinivibrionaceae bacterium. Lineage (GTDB taxonomy): Bacteria > Pseudomonadota > Gammaproteobacteria > Enterobacterales > Succinivibrionaceae > UBA2804. The sequence continues at coordinate 764 of JAEEOK010000063.1, read as the reverse complement.
TTAAGCGGCATTGGAGAAAGAAGCTTTTCTCTAAACTTTGTCAGCACTTTCTTTCTGGCCTTAAGCATTTTCTCGCTGGACTCCGCCCATATATCGAGACCGAAGCCGGAGTCGATCATCTGAATCGCTCTTTGTTTGATCTCTTCAGTAAGGATACCTTTTTTCCACATGTAATCCGCGAGGGAATAAACGTAATTGCACCATTCTTCGGGGTCGGATTCATCAAACTCATTTTCACGGACATAGCTGTCGATTTTAGATACAGCCTCTTCAGGTTCGTATTTCAGAAAGACTGCGGGGTATTCCAATAACAAATCCTCAGCGGCATCGTTCCCTGTAATGCTTTCACTCCAAGCACCCATAAAAAAATCTCCTTATTTGTATAAAACATCCATTCCGGAAGAAGTGAACCACGCAACAACGTTATATTTCCTGTTAAGCAAGTAGCTCATGGTTTCGTTGGAGTCTATCAGCAAGAAGGCCGATAATACCATGCTTCCTTAGTGTGTATAATTGTAAAACGGGTTATACGTCACAATAAGGCTGGGCTTTTAGTGAATTCCGAAGGATATCTTTAAAGATTATGCCGTATTTTTATTTAGGATAAGTATGACATGGACTTTGGAGCACAGATTTAACAAATGCCGAGAAGCATTGCAACAAGATTTACATCCGACATTCCGCAGTTAAAAACGCCTAATTTCAAAATTTAAAATGTGAGCCAAGGATCACATTTTAAATAAAAACATTGCAAAAGAAGTTGA
>JAEEOK010000062.1 GCA_016284235.1 Succinivibrionaceae bacterium | reverse complement strand
CAAGATTTAAGAGAACTGATTGTTTCGCTACCTAAAATGTTGGGGGAGCAAGAAAAAATAGGACAATATTTTGAATCATTAGACAAACTTATTACCCTTCATCAGCGTAAGCAGTACCAAACTCAAGCGGCAAGAACATTTTCAGCAAAGACCAGCCAACGACCTCATAACTAAATCCAAATCCTGATTCTCAAGCTCGCGAATAATGTGCAAATACGTTTTTTGTGTTGTTGTCATACTTGCATGCCCCAGTCTCCTTGCCACACTTCCGATAGAAACACCAGCAAACAGCAGAATCGAGGCGTGTGTATGCCTTAATCCGTGAATCGATATCACGGGGATTTGGGCTTTCTTGCAATGCCTTTCCAAAATGTCATTAACGGTTGAATTGTAAACCTTATTGTTATCTTGTACAAAAATTGGCTTATCGTTTGGCATGTCTTTAAGCAGTTCGGAAAACTGTACCACTGTTTGCCAGTCAATTTGAATTTTTCGCACTGAAGACTTGTTCTTAGTCGGCATAAAGCCGCCATCACTCTTGTAATCCCAAGTCTTGCTTATTGACAATAACTGATGAGAAAAATCAAAGTCTCTAGGAGTAAGCGCAATCGCCTCTGAAAACCGCATCCCTGTCTTTGCAACCAAAAGGATGAACCAGTCCCAGTTTATTTCTTTCCCTAGATCCAAATTGCTAAGCAAGGTATGGAGTTCATACTGGTTCAAATACTTGATCTTCTTTTCAGAAGGTGTTTTCCCTTTAATGATCACCTTGCGAGTGGGATCTTTGTCTATAAGACCGTCATCAACAGCGTCAAGGATTGCGCCCTTGAGTTGATGATGAAAATCCATTGTCGTTTGCCGTTCATGCTCCTTGGCGTAATCATTCAGCAATTTCTGATAAGTGATCCTCGTCATGTCACAGATTTTAACATCGGAGATCAACTTTTTCAGCCAGGAAAGTGTCATCATATACTTATTAAGAGTCACCTTCCTGATAGCTCCCTCCTTGTAAACCTGTACCCACTCGGCGTAATAGTCACAGAACAATACATTCTTTTTTGTAGCATCTGACATAAAAATCTCCTATCCAAATCAATCGGATTTGTGCTGATGAAAGAAATAGGAGGAAGCAGAATGCTATTACTACATTGCAAAATCGAAGCCTAAGATATAAACGATGGCACTTGCGGGTCTCGGAGCTCTCTTATCAACTGTATATTAAATCCACCCACTCGTTTCCAACTCCCAAGGAACGTCACATATTCTGACTTCAGAAAGCAACAAATCATGTTTATCTCAAAATAAAAAGTCTTCCTCTGTTGCATATTCCAAAAGCAATTAATGTGTGCCATATTGAACCGTTTATGTACTCCAAAACTATTAATAGCAGACGCCAATTTGAAGAGGTATGACCTCCTCAATAATAATATTCTCAAGTTCACTAACTAATTTTGATCTTGCCTTTAACTTGGAAAGTGGTTCTTCAGTGTTTTCCTTATATTCATAAAATTTTATGGAATCACGGAGATCGCTGATATTCGGAATAACGCCATTCCTGTGATTTTCTATTGCATACAGAACAGCATTTCTATCAACAAACCATTTTTTAACAAAAGTATCAACAATATTGTTGATCACATCTCTTTTCATTTGTAACAAAATTTCAGATATGTTGCGCCCAATATATGCAGCCTTATCTTTCTCAATTCCATCAAGAATTTGTTCCATGATATGGCCGAGTTTTTCATTTGTTTTACTAAATTCCGTAATATAACAACGAATTTCTTCAATTTTAGATTTAAAATCTTCCTTGCTGCCATCTTCGATAGATGAAACAATATTTTGTATCAAACTGATAATATATTCATAATCAATTGTATCTTTACCATAAGCAGTAGGTTCGTAATCCGCGTCAATAACCTCACCATCTCCGTCACCTCCTCCTTCCCCAGTGTCAGGTGAAGGATCAATTACAGGTCGAAGTTCTTCAATTACATTACGATAATGCGCTACATAGTCTTCATATTCTTTGAGGGTTATTCCATAATCTTCTATGCTTTTGCTTTCAAACACTGTAAAAGATCTAAGCTGTGTTAGCAATGAATCAAATTTCTGAAAACGAGTTACGAATTTTTTCTTTTCTTTTAAGGAAAAGCCGGGAATAACCTCCGGCGTAGCAGCTACATCACGAAGATCCGCCAGAGAGACAATAAAAGCTTTTTCCGTTTCAACCCAGTCTGCAGCTAGGGCATTGCCAATAGCGCCTGCTGAAAACAGCTTCAAGGCATCATCAACATCCTTTTTAAATTGTTCCGGATTTTGGAAGGTAACTATCTGGCCGAATTTCTTTCTTCCGTCAAAAAGACGGTTGGTTCTAGACAATGCCTGAATTATGTCATGAGGCTGCATCGGCTGACGGTCTATGAACAGAGTCGACAGACACGGAGCGTCAAAACCGGTAAGCAACCTGTCAACCACAATAACGAGATCTAGCTGCTCATTTCTCGCCTTGTACCTGTCAATCTTCCGAGCAAGCCTGTCATTAAGGTTGGTGTTGTAGGCGCCAATCTGATCAATGCCGTAGTGGGTACCGAACATCTCATTGTAGTCATTCAGCGACTCACCCATCTTGTCTTGATTTACGTGTGAACTCTCTTCATTTTCGGTGACAGAATAGGTAATGGCGAACTTAGGAAAGTCAGGGAGAGTCCTCAATATCTCCTCGTTTATCTTGATCTCGCTTTCCCCATTCTTGATCTGTTTCAGGAGTTCATAGTATCTCTGAGCTCTCTTAATGGATGTAGTGGTCAGAATGGCCTCGTAGGTCTTTCCCTTGCCGTTATCAATCCCAAACTTAACATTAGACTTGTTGAGGATGGTGTTAAGGACAATGAGCATGTGCGTTTCACTACAGTAATCCGGCTGTTCTCCAGGCTTAACGCTATCAAGATATTCATTCATGAAGCCGAGGACAGCTTCATCATGAACAGCATCTTTAATAGTGTATTTATGAAGAGGCGGTTCATCTTTTATGTCGTTACCTACAGTACCGCCGTCGGTTGTGCTGTTCCTGTTTCCGTACAAACTCCCTGTGGTTCTCGGAAGATCCCCCATTTGAGGGTATGGGTTTTCACTGAATCTCGGCGTTCCCGTAAAGCCATACCAAAGAGATTCGCTAAAAAACTTCTCAAATTCCCTTTTGGTTTTTGGGATGATGGTTCTATGGCACTCATCTACAACAAAGGCGATCTTCAGATTTTTAATTTTGTTGTACTTCGGATGCGATTCGGTAAGTCTGCGACCAATCATGATTTGCATTTTTTGGATAGTAGTAACGATCATCTGGCGTTCGTCATTGCCTAGCTTTTTGATAAGATCTGTAACATTATCCGTCTCATCAACATCTATCTTGTCGTTGTCCGCATATGACTGGAATGCCATTTTCGTTTGATTATCAAGATCCTTTCTGTCGATCAAGAATATTGTTTTCTCAATTGCCGGAATATCAACAAGCAAATTTCTCGTGGCCTTGTACGAGGTCATGGTTTTACCAGAACCGGTCGTATGCCATATGTAGCCTGATCTTCCTTTTCTTGATGCTGACCTCATGGCTTCTATGGCATGAATCTGGTAAGGACGCAGGAGCAGCAGTCTTTTCGCATCATTATCTAATACAGTATATTTCGAGACCATTTCATGGGCTTCAGGAATCTTCAGAACCTTCTTTGCAAATTCAAGATACCCTGGAACATGCTTGTTCTCCTCATCTAGCCAGCATGACATGAATTTCGAATTTAGCTCAGTGTCGCGGGCCGCGCTGAAGTAACGAGTATCAGTCGCATTGCTAACAACAAACATCTGAACTACAGAAAAAATACCTTTAAATTTTCCCTCAGCAATATACTTTTTAATTTGGCGGAATCCATCCATAAAAGAATGCTCGCGGTTCTTCAGCTCAATATGGATCATCGGAAGACCATTAATCAGCAGCGTTACATCAAAACGCCTGTCTCTTGCCATAAGACTGTCTTCCTCATCTTCCTTCAAAGCCTGGTACTGGTTGATAACCTCATAAACGCTTGTTCCGCCAGAAATGTGCTCCTGGTTTAAAACCATTAAATGCAGAGTATCGTTTCCGCGCTGAACATGAACTTGAACCAAACCACTTTCTCCGACAAGCCATTTGCCAGCATCGTAGAATGATGCGAAAGAAATTTGATTCTTTACCTGCTCAAACTCTGAATCAGAAAGAGGCTGATCATTCAATTTCGATTTGTTATTCTGCTCGAGAATATGTCTGAAATTATTCCACAAATCATTCTCTGTTCTTAAATCCCCACGGTAAGTCCATTGTGAATCATCATAACAAAGCTGATTAATTAATTTATTTTCTATAGTTGATTCAAGTTCTGCCATAGAGGGTTCTCTTAAATAAACATATTTTGAAGGAAATATTTTTTAGCAGATTTCAGAGCATCACACTTACGCTGATGAAGGGTAATAAGATCATCAATGCTATTGAAGAACTCAGCAATCTTGTGTTGTTCTTTCTCTGAATGAGGAACAATAAACTCTGTGTTTGACACAAGTTTCCAATCTGCTCGAGGCATTTTAGAACCAGATGATTGATTGGCAACAGCATCAAAATGATCCGTTTGAAGTAGGCGGTAAAGGAAACTTTTATCCATATTAGAAGGCCTTAGAACCCACCAATCACCAACTGCAACCC
>JAEEOK010000061.1 GCA_016284235.1 Succinivibrionaceae bacterium | reverse complement strand
TACTGACCACCGTAGACACAATAAATAATTATTATTTACGTCTACATTATACCAAAAATTTTTTTTATAGGTAAGGAAACTTTATAAGTTACAAGGATTTGTACAGTGAAATATGTCTACAAAAAAATACGTAGACACAAAAATATTCGGGAACTAAGGTTAATGAGACAATCGAAGAACCATCAGACTTTGAAAAAATCACTGAAATGATATATTTCCAGAAATTTGATTTCATTGTCACCTCAAAGTTTATCAATGAACTGATCGATAAGCTAGATAATGTCTATTCAAACTTTGCAGCCAGTTTTTCTGCTATTCTCGACATAAAAGGACTGATAATCATCACTGATACGACAGACAAAAGAATAAACAGAGGAGCAGAGGTGTGGATTCCAAAGATCATGAACAGTGACTTAAACAGCAACATCGGTGTCAATGCTGATATCGGAACTATAATGCCGCCTCCCTGCAACTGCACAGGCTGCAATGAACAATGCTACACCTGTTTCGAGAATGAATATAGCTGCAAGGGAAATGATTCCAGAATTACGTTTCGCATTTTAGCCAAGAAGATCGTACAAACAGGGATTTCGTACAAGAAAAACCCGAATAACTATGTTGTATCCAAAACAAAGTCTGGAGTTACAAGCACCTGTCGGAGATTAAACTATAACGGTTTTTATGGAATTCCGTTCTCGATGTATCCATGAAAAATACAAGTCAAAAATAGCCATACAGCCTGCAGTGCAATGAATCTTCAATTCCACACCAGGATGCAGGATAATACGAAGCAAATAAGGAAATAAAAATGGAAAAAGAAACAATAAGAACACAAAACGGTCAAACAGTTGAAGCGATGACTCCTGTAATTCTGTCAGCAAGCAGATCAACTGATATTCCTGCATACTATGCCAAATGGTTCATGGAAAGAGTCAGAAAAGGTTACGCCGCATGGATAAATCCGTTCAACCAGAAGCCTTCCTATGTTTCATTTTCCAAAACCCGTGTTATCGTATTCTGGACCAAAAATCCCGAACCGATGCTGAAGTATCTCGATGAACTGGATGACATGGGACTTAACTACTATTTCCAGTTTACACTTAATGACTACGGAAAGGTTATTGAAGGAAAAGTTCCGGATCTCAGAAAAAGACTTGAAACCTTTACAAAACTCTACGATCACGTCGGCTCTAAAAGAATAATCTGGAGATATGATCCGATTATGCTTAACTCAACAGATCTTACAGTAGATGCCCATCTTGAAAAGATTAATAATCTTGGAAACCAGCTCTCAGGAATGACGGACAAGCTTGTATTCAGCTTTGTTGATATCAGAAGTTACCGGAAGGTTCAGAACAACCTTACCAGACTCAACCTGTACACCCATGCAAATGTTCTGGACGCTGAACCTAATATTGAGCAGAAAAACGCAATAGCCAAGGGAATATCAGATCTAAGAGCAGCGTGGAAGAAATATATGAACTGGAACGTAGCTGTTGCAACATGTGCTGAGGACATAGATCTCGAAAAATACGGAATAGAACATAACAGATGCATAGATCCGGATTTGATAGACGACCTCTTCGGTCAGAATGATACAGCACTCAGTTCATATCTGGACAGTTTTAAAAACAAGGGTAGAAAAGAAAAGAAAGAAGCTGAACAAATGGATATTTTTTCTATCGGAAATGCGGAGTCACAAAGCAAGGAAGAAAAAGAGGACAGATTCAACTACAGCAGGTTCAAAGACAAGGGACAGCGACCAGTCTGCGGATGCGTGATAAGCAAGGATATCGGCATGTACAATACCTGTCTCCATCAATGTGCCTACTGCTATGCAAATACATCCTATGAATCAGCTTTAAACAACCGCCAAAACCACAGAGAAACTGACGAAGGCATCATTCCTTTTAAAAGCATCTGATACACATCTGCCGCCGGAGGCTGCTCGGAGAAACAAGTTCAGCAGCAGGCTCATGATTTAAGCATTTCTGCTGCTGTAAATACCGCAGTTTCATCCCTCCTAGGTAGACTGTCCTGCAAATTGAATATTGTACAACCGGCTGTAGATTCCTCCCTTTTTCAAAAGTTCCGCGTGACTTCCAGTCTCCACCATTCTCCCGTGCTCCATCACCACAATGCAGTCTGCATCCTGTATGGTGGAAATGCGGTGCGCTATTACCAGACAGGTGCCGATATCCATAAGTCTGGCCATTGCATCCTGTATATGCTTCTCCGTTCTGGTATCAACATTGGATGTTGCCTCATCTAAAATAAGGATATCAGGTGAAGAAAGAAAAGCTCTGCAGATGGCTACAAGCTGTTTCTGCCCATCCGAGAGATGGCATCCGGAGCCGGTAAGCATCGTATCAAGACCTTCCGGCAGATTGGATATGAATTCATCAAGACCGGAAAATTCAGCCGCCTCGGCAATATCATCATCTGTAAGTGTATCATCGGCGTAGATCAGATTCTCTCGCACACTGGCGGAAAAAAGCACAGTATCCTGAAGAACAATACCAATCCTGCGTCTCAATGCATGAACACTGAAATCCTTTATATTCCTGCCATTAATCAGAATTTCACCGCTGTCTGGCTCGTAAAAGCGCATCAACAGATTGATAACCGTAGTCTTGCCGGATCCTGTTGATCCAACCAGAGCGACTTTAGATCCTGCATCGATTTTAAGAGAAAAATCCTGAAGAACCGGATTTCCAGACTCATAGGAGAATGAGACATTTCTGAATTCAACCGATGCCGATTTAAGCTCTCCCGGATCTATTCCATCACTTGTTTCTTCATTTTTATCCATTAATTCAAAGATTCTTTCTGCTCCGGCCAGTGCCGTCTGGATCTGACTGTAAATCATGGATATTTCTGTAACAGGACGAGTAAACTGTCTGGAATAAACAAAGAATGCTGAAATTCCTCCCACGGAAATAAGGCCCTTCAGAGAAAACCATGCTCCGCACACCGCAACAAGCAGAAAAATCAGATTGCTAATCATGTTCATAAGCGGTCCCATACTGCTGCTTACTGTTTCAGCAATCATACCGCACCTGGCAAGTTCATCTGATGATCGGTTAAAACGAACCGCCGCATCACTCTGCAGATTGTATGCCGTCACTGTTCTGTAGTTGGTCAGAGTTTCCTCAACAGTGGAATTCAGTTCACCAAGAACAGCCTGTCTGCGAACAAAAAAACGGCGAGAAAGATTTGTAAGAGTTACAGTAATCAGAAATGAAAGGACTATCGCTATACATGAAATCAGTGCCAGCTGCCAGCAGATCCACAGCATCGCAGCAAAAGTCAGAACAAGCATAAGAATGCACTGAAGAAACGATGAAAAGGACGATGATATCACTGAATCTATATTATCCGTGTCATTAGTCATCCTGCTAATCAGATCGCCTCTTGTAGCAGCATCCGTATCCCGAACCGGCAGATGAACAACCCTGCAGAAAAGCTCATGTCTTATTCTTAAGATCACGCTGCGACTCAACGCTGCCGTAATTCTGGACTGCAGAAGCATAAAAATACCTGACAGCAGATAAAGACCGCACATAGCGGCAAGAAGAACAGTAAGTCCGTTAAAATCAAGATCCACCACACAGTCAATGGCCCTGGACTGAAACATAGGAGCGCCGACAGATGCAGCGACAGTGAGACTCACAAGCAGAAGAATAAGAAAAATCCTTAACTTGTCACTGCTGAAATATTCCACAAGTCTTGAAAAACTTACCCAAAAATGAACAGGTTTTTCCTGCGGATTCATCATCATTGCCGCCCCACGCGGTCTCATTGCACCTTGAGATGAAACAGGATCTTTTATCCTGCTCTCTGAATTCACATCTCTGCTCATTTCTGCTCCTCCTTCATCTGAGACTGCCAGATACTCTGATATAAAGGAGAAGAGACCATAAGTTCACTGTGAGTACCCTGCCCCACAACTCTGCCCTGATCCAGCACAAGTATATGATCTGCCGACATAACCGTAGAAATACGCTGAGCAATAATAATTTTAGTCACTGAACTGAAACTTTCGCGAAGATGATCCAGAATCCTGCGCTCTGTGCAGAAATCAAGAGCACTGGTGGCATCATCCAAAATAAGAATATCGGACTTTCTGAATAAAGCCCTGCTTAATGCCAGACGCTGCCGCTGACCGCCAGAAAGTCCGAAGCCTCCGGCACCAACCGGTGTATCATATCCCTTCGGTATTGAACATATAAATTCATCGGCCTCCGCCATAGATGCCGCCATTTGGATTTCCTCTAAAGATGCATCCTCAATTCCGCCAGTTATATTATCTGCAACAGTTCCAGAAAAAAGCTGACTTGATTGAAGAACAACAGAAACCCTGCGGCGCAATGCCCGCTTGGAAAAAAGACGGACATCCTGATCATCAACCATTACAGCGCCACATTCCACATCGTAAAATCGTGCAATCAGAGCAGCAAGCGTTGATTTTCCCGATCCTGTAGGACCTATAACAGCAAGAGTCCCTCCCGGATGGATTTCAAAACTGACATCATGAAGAGCAAAACCATGACTTCCTGGATATGCAAAACTCACATGTCTGAAAGCTACTGATCCCGGAACAGTACCCTTGGCAAGAGTTCCGTCAGATAGTTCAGTCTTCTGACGGAGAACCTCACCAACGCGCCGTGCTGAAGCACTGCCCCTGCTTACAGTCTGAAAAATCATGGCGGCCATAAGCAAAGACATAAGGATCTGAGACATATATGTAACACCGGCCATTACTGATCCGGGAGCCAGATCGCCGGACTCAACCCTGACAGCACCGGAATAAATCACTGCAGCAATAGAAAGATTCAAAACTATATTCATAACAGGATGAAGAGCCGCCATCAGCAGGGCGATTTTAAATCTTACGTCCGCAAGATCCTGTGCCGAAGCGTCAAAACCGGCAATCTCTCGATCCTGGCGAACATAAGCCTTTACCACCCTTATGCCAAGTACATTTTCTCTAATCACCGCATTAATGCGATCAAGTTTTTCCTGAAGTGCTGTAAAAAGCGGAGTTGTTTTCCATAGAAAAAATACAATTTCAGCGATAATTACAGGCATGGCAACAAGCACAACTGCCCCAAAATCCGCAGTAAGTGACAGCAAAGCAATGCTGCCTGCAAAAAGAAACATTGCACACCTGACAGCACCGCGGATCATCTGCCCCCACATTATTCTGATCTGCGTTATATCAGAAGTATTCCTGGTAATAAGACTGCCCGTCGTAAAGTTATCAGTCTGAGCAAAAGAAAAATCCAGGATCCTCCCAAAACAACTTTTACGCAGACTATTTGCAGACTTCTGACTGAACATGTTTGCAAAAATACCGCTCCCTATGCCGCAGAGACATCCTGCTACAGTAACCAAGAGCATAACCAGACCTGTAGATAAGATAAAGTCAGGATCGGGTTTTCCGTCATGACCGATACCGAGAATACCGTGATCAATAATCGATGCCATCAGTCTCGGTTGATATAGATCAACCAGAACCTCAAAAATCATAAAAACTGACGCCAGACATGCAAGGTACCAGTATCTCAAAGCATAAACAGTAATCAAATATGAATTTCCTAAAAACACAAATAAAAATAACTGCAGAGTCAGATATTCATAACACATGCTCTTCTGCAGCAAACAGAGAATACCACAAACCAGTAAGCAGTATTTCAAACATCAGTTTTGCTCTGTTGTTTCTCTAATGCCTAATGCGAAACTAGATCTGCGTCTTTCTCTCTAAAAACAGCTCATTCGCCTCATTTTGCACTGCTCTTTCTTTCATAATAATACTGATAGACAGTCCGTTCTCAAAAAAAACTAAAAATCAGACAACAGACATAGATTTTCCTGTAAACTAATCTAAGCTGAAATAATCTGAAAACGACCTGGCATAGAATTTCGCTTCATGTATCACGGGTCTCATCGATCTAATAATAAAGGCTCTCCATAAAAATAAGTTGGAAATAATCATTAATCTTATTTCGAAATATCAATAATCTTTAGAAAGAAATATTCATCATCGTTGAATCCATATGCCTTTCTTCTCATCGTTTTGATCTTAT
>JAEEOK010000060.1 GCA_016284235.1 Succinivibrionaceae bacterium | reverse complement strand
TTTGAAAATCGGTTTCAGGCAATGGCGGACAATGCTATGCAGGAAATCAGTTGGAAGCAGTTCTTTGCGATAATATGCATCAATATGTGTAAGGAACCTCCGACCCTAAGAGAATTGTCGGATATTCTTGGAAGCTCCCATCAGAATGTAAAACAGATTTTGTTGAAGCTTGAAAACAAGAACTTTATTCGGTTTCAGACGGATGATGCCGACAAAAGAAAACAACGAATTGTTTTGACGGACTACTGCAGAGAATTCTGCGAGAGAAATGACGAGTTGAGCAGTTGTATTATGGAGAAGATGTTCGATGGGGTACCAGAAGAAGATATAGCTACAACGATACGGACTATCATCAAAATCGAAAAGAATCTAAGGAACTATGAAGGATGAAGATTTCATATATTTTGACGGGACAATAAGTGATATTACATACGAATAAAAAAGGAAGGTAATCTGATCATGAGTGGAATCATTTTATATAAGTCAAGGTATGGAGCGACAAAACAGTATGCGGATTGGATTGCAGAGAAAACAGGATTTTCGTGCATCAAGACAGATGATGCTGATGTGAAAAAGGTTTCCGGCTATGATGTTATTATTCTTGGTGGCGGTATCTATGCATCGGGAATTGCAGGCCTTTCGTTCTTGAAGAAAAACATAGGTAAACTGAAGGACAAAAAGATAATTGTTTTCTGCTGTGGGGCATCCCCATATGAGCAAACAGCATATGAAGCAATCGTACAGCACAACTTCAAAGGTGATCTTGCCGGTATTCCATGCTTTTACTGTCGGGGAACTTTTGATATGAGTGAGATGTCTTTTAAAGATAGGACATTATGCAAAATGCTTCGAAAGGCTGTTGCCAAGAAAAATCCTGATGAGTATGAGATATGGGAAAAGGCATTGATGGCGGTTGGCGAAAATGAAAAAGGTAATTGGGTCGACAAGTCATATTTAGAAGCTATTTACGAAGCGATAGGATAATGCCAAAGAAACGTTGGAGCTTTATGGTGTCGAGAGATTAGAGAACGGTATGATCTTTTATGAATGCAGAAAAAAATATAACGGATAGAATCGGGATCTATAAGTTGTAAGATATTCCGGAAAATATATCAGCGGTAAATGTGGTTTCATATTTGATTCCGGAGGGCATAATGAGTCAAAATGAAACGTCCCCATTGACTCGCAGATCAGACCGAGTAAGGAAAAAGAACGTATGCTTGTTTTAAAGAAATATAACACAGATATAGAAAAAGAATGGGCATTTGTGCGTGACATGCCCGAAGACGAAAACGGATTGACCAATTCGCTGCATGGTATCTCCAAAGCGGATTTTGAAGAAAAAGCAATCCCGGAGATGATAAAGCATGAGAAGGGCGAAGATATGCCTGATTGGATGGTGCCCGAAACTATTCTCTATTTATGGAATGATGATGTTATCGTCGGACAGTTCAGGATACGCCATTATCTGACGGAAGCGCTTAGAAACGGAGCCGGGCACATAGGCTATTTCATCAAGAAGGAATACCGCGGCAAAGGCTATGCTACGGAAGGACTTCGGCTCACGCTCGATGTTGCAAGGGATACAGTTCCGGAGAGTGAGTTTTTTCTGCGCGTAAACAAGGATAATCCTGCGTCACTCCGCGTTATGCAGAAAAACGGAGGGAAGATCGTGGGCGAAGATGAAGGGCATTTTTTCGTGAGGATCATAAATCCCGGTAAAGACCGCAGGATCCATTTGGAAGAAGTAGACCCCGGCAATTGGCGTATCCCCTTTTATCTTTTGGAGGAGCAGAAACACTATGTGGCAAATTCTACCGTATTATTGGCAAGAGCATTTGCCTACAGAAATCAACGCAGCAAAGCTTTTGTGATCTATGCGGATGATACTCCTGTTGGTATGGCTCTGTATTATGATATCGAAGACTGCAAGGCCTATGATTTCAGCCAGTTCTTTATTGATGGCAGATATCAGAAGCGAGGATACGGCATAACAGCGGCTAAAATGATTCTGGATATGATGAAAATGGATGGCATGTATGATAAGGTGTATCTTTGCTATATCGACGGCAACGAGGCAGCTCGTCACATGTATGAAAAACTGGGATTTAAGGCAACAGGTGAAGAAGATGAAGATGAAATAGTAATGGTAAAAGAACTTATATAATAGCTCGCGATTAGCAGATTCCCTGTTGCCTACTGATAGTGCAATAGGCAGGGGCGTGAAAACGCCCTTGTTTTATGCACATAATATTGAACAGGATGGTAGATATAGGTATAATTATAAACAGTTGCTACAAGTAAGATATTTTCAAAAAT
>JAEEOK010000059.1 GCA_016284235.1 Succinivibrionaceae bacterium | reverse complement strand
GGAATAAAAACTGTCATCAGGAATCTGCGGACTGCTGTCGTCAGAACTGTAGTCTTGATCCGCTACGGCCATGATAAGACAGAAATCGTTATCCGGCTCGAATGAAAACAGTCCGTGCCAGCTCATGACTGCGAGATCAAGATCCGGAAAGAATCTTACAGTATCTAGCTTCAGTTCTCCTTTTGACAATTCCTCTTGATTTGCGCTTACCGCGTAGCATCTTATGTCAGCTGCGGGAAGTTTCCCGCTGAATCCTTCTCCATACTTTTCCGGCACCACACCCTGCAGACAGTAACTGTCTCCTGCCTTCCATACGTGATTAACCCTCTGATCCTCGCGGGCACACGAGTTGTATCTGAAATCAAAATTATCAGGCAGAGAATAGAGATCGCTTTTAGCGACGTCACCCCAGTATTTCATGCGGTCCGGGTGTGTCTGGGGCAGATCGGTAAAATCACTGCGGAGCTGCTTTGTGGTTAGGGAAAGTGCTCTTTCATACATGAATGCCCGGTTGATTAATTCCGGATCTCCGAGATCTGCGGAGCTTTGATTAGTGTTTGAAAAGTTTATGTAAGCTTCCTTGCAGGCTTCGGCAAGACCTATGTGCACAAATCCGTAATCTTTTCCTTTGTTTCTGTATGCTCTTCCTGTCACAAGCCATTCCGCGTAGAGCTTTGGCAGACTTTCATCCTGAACAAGATCTGGATAAGCCTCGGCAATCTGTTTAACTGCATCATCAGCCTTCTCAATAGTTCCGCTAGATAATCTGAAGAATACTCTCACGGAAACGGAGTGGTAGTGCTGTTTTTTCCAAATGAAGTTTGTCATTAGGAAATCTGTGCTGGCTGATCGATATATTTGCATGATTCCTTTTGCAGCGTAAGTCTGCACTCCTTATCTATATCCGATTTGAAAAAAGTACTGTTAAAATGCTGGAAATAAATTTAATCAAAAAAACAGTGCAAAGCTGGATTATTCTTTGTATCTGATTATGACTGATTTTGAAACATGAAACCTTTTCTGTGATCTCATCTAAAATAACAACCGTCACTGTGTATTCTCTGTGTCTTTGCGACCGAGGATATTTTATTTTGTTTGGCAGAAACATAAAAAAAGTCCCAGAATATGCTTTTTTATATTCATATCGGGACTTCTCTTTATGTTTATGTAAACGCCTTCTTTAAGCATTAAGCTTTCCAGTCATCTGTATACTCGATGTTGCCGTCAGTATAGGACCATGTAATCTTTGAGTATGTGAAGCTTACAGATTCCATATCATGATAAGGCTTGTTCTCAGGCAGGAAGGTTGTCGGTGTTTCTTCCTTCATGGTAACAATAATTGCATCCTCGAGAGTAATCTTGTAATAGAGTTCCTCTTCGCCGGTATCCTTGATGCGGTAGAAGTCAAGCTCTACTGATACGCTTTCACCTTTGCAGCAGGCGGCAAACAGTTTTGGTGATGCTACGTCCTTTGCCTTAAGTGCGGTAAGCGGATGATGAATTCTCTGACCTGTTGGCAGACCGGTGTGAACATCGCGAGGAATTTCAACCTCATGATCCATTCCGTAAACGAGAATTTTATCCTTTTTGTCACCGCCCTGATCGCATGAACCCTTGATTTCGCCCTGGTTCTTTCCAGTTACTTTCATATACATTGTTAGAGCCATAATAGTATCCTCACTTTTTTAAAAAATTTGTTTAACTAATTTCGTTTTAAGGTATTCTTTCTTCCTTCTGTAGAGATAACTTTTCAAAAGCCGAAACGTTACACCTGGGGCACGTTTTTTTCTCTACACAGGATTTATCCCGTTTCGTAGTTGAATTTTATCGGAGCAGATTAAAAAAAAATTGATGTAACGTCATATTTTATCAATAAAAAAATAATAAAATTAAAGGGTTAAAATTTTTTGTTCTGCTATAAAACTGTAATTACTGGCAGTTGCGAATAGTGTGTTCATGACATATGATAATCGGTATTGATACAGACGGATGATTGCATTTACAAGCTTTTGAGATATGTGCGTTTTGTGTTCAGCCTTTGGTACTTTTCACAGTGTTGCTCCGATGCGTATCTGATTAATGCCGTCTGTGTATAAAAACTTTTGGTTCGTTTCCTTAGACTTGTAGTTGTAAGTTAATAATATGATATCCTTGGAAGTTTCGTCACTTGGGCTTGACAGTCCGAGACTTGGTCTCGGTGCTCAGGATTTGGATGATATGCCTGAGATGATCAAACTCACGGCGGAAATTGATAAAATCAACAGTATCAATCCGGCAGCTCCTGTTAACTGGAACCTTATAGAGCAGTGCTCGAGGATTATTCTTCGCGATTATGTTAAGCATTTTCTTGTCGCTGCATATTACGGCACAAGTCTAATCAAACTGGAGGGATCCGTATCTGCAGTTGCTGGAGGCGCAAGTGTCTTTGCCGGTATTTTCTCGTCGCACTGGAAGGATGCTCTTCCTCCTGCCAAGCGTAAAAAGGGCAGATTTAATGCACTTCAGTTCTGGATCGACAATGCTTATGCGTTTGCAGGTGCATACTCAGGCGAGCCGGTGGCCATGTCGGAAATGGATGAGTGCCTTGAAATACTTCGCGGACTGGATTCATCCATTGCTGAAATTGATGAGAATGACGGTCCGAATTTAAGACCTCTTATCAGTTCTCTAAAAAATATACAAACAATTGATGACAGTGCTCCGGCTGTGCAGGAGTCTTCACAGGATGAGCAGGAGATTGCTGAAGCATCAGCCGATGCCGCGTCTAAAATCGAGGTTGAAAGTAAAAGCAGTCCTTCAAAAGCGGATCATGTTCCCAAGACCGTGATGCTGACATCCGTACCCTCATCATTTACGCCGGTTACTGTGCCGAAGGCGGAGAATACGGATGAAAAATGCCGTATCGCCTTTAATTTTCTGATCGAGGCTGCCGACGAAATCTTTTCTGCCGATCCTTTTTCTGTTGAAGCGTTTACTTATCGAAGGATCGGTTCATGGATGAAGATTAAGTCTCTTCCTGCAAATGATCGCGGACTTACCCGGCTTCCCGCTCCTCCTGATGAAATACGTGAGGCGATAGAAAAACTTTACATCGGAAATCAGTATGAAACTTTGATTAAAACATGTGAGGGGAGAACAACGCAGTATCTCTTTTGGCTTGA
Organism: Succinivibrionaceae bacterium; assembly: GCA_016284235.1. Classification (GTDB taxonomy): domain Bacteria; phylum Pseudomonadota; class Gammaproteobacteria; order Enterobacterales; family Succinivibrionaceae; genus UBA2804. The sequence goes on along the minus strand of JAEEOK010000059.1, from coordinate 141,119 downwards.
TCTTTCCTATTACAGTGCATATGCAGCGGAAAAGCTGGGACATAAGGATATATCAGATGCTATTGCGGCGGCGGTAACCTTCTACCTTGACAGATTTCCTGATATTACAGGACTGAAGTTTGAAAATGGCATTCCTATGTGCTGTCAGGATACAAAGGACTGGTTGGCTGGTTTTAGTAAAAATAATGAGACCGGATCAATAAATTCAGACGTTGTAAAGGTTAGAATAGAAGATATAGCAGATCTTGTAAAAACAGATCTTAATGACGGAGTTCAGCAGCTTGAGAATCTTATAAGGAATTCTTCAGGATTTGACAGGTTGAGATATGAAGCTGCGCTGGCTTGGATTTTTTCTTCACTTAATCGTACTGATTTAAGCACCGGACTCATCGGACGCGTTCTAGAGCGTATTAGAAATCGTTCTCTGACACATTGGAATATTGATGCCTGTGCAGAGATTTTCAGTCGTGCGTTTGATGTTTACCGTCAGGCTGATATGCTAAAAGAAGCTTCAGCGGTGCTGACTGAACTTGCGGAGCTCAGTCCGGTGATGGCTTTAACCAAAAAGTATACGGAAGAATAAATGAATTGAAGTTGGTTGCAGGTGTTTCTGCAGCCAGAGTTTTTAGTTTCCTCTATATTATGTTTAAAGGAGAAATAAGTTATGGCACAGGAAGGTTCAATTGCACCTAAGGAAAGGGTGAATATTGTTTATCGGCCGGCTACTGGTGATGCAAAGGAAGAGGTAGAATTGCCTCTGAAGGTGCTTGTTATGGGTGATTTTACTCATGCGGAGGATGATCGTGCCGTTGAGGATCGTGGTCCTATCAGCGTTAACAAGGATAATTTTAATGATGTGCTCAGTGCTCAGAACATCAAGATGACTTTCAATGTACCTAACAAGATGGCAGGTGCCGAGGAAGGAGCGAAGATGGCTGTGAATCTCAAGGTGAACAGCATCAAGGATTTCGAGCCGGATCAGATTATCAAGCAGATCCCTGAGCTTAACAAGCTTCTTGAACTCAGAGACGCACTTAAGGCTCTTAAGAGCCCTCTGAGCAATATAGCTGATTTTCGTAAGAAGGTTCAGACTCTGGTAACTGATCCTGAAAAAAGAGCAGCTCTGTTTAAGGAACTGGGCATAAGCGAAGACGAAGTGAAGGAATAGGAGGTATAACATGGCTGAAGAATTAAAGGCTCAGGAATCTGCCGGAGCCGAGACTGTAAGTTTTCTTGATGATATTGTGGAATCTACACGTCTCAAGCCTACTGATGAGGCTTACGAGGTAACGAAAACCGGTCTTCAAACATTCCTTGCTGAACTTGTGAAGCCTAAGTATCAGGGTGCAAAGATTAGCGGCGATCTTGTTGATATGATGATAGCCGAGCTTGATACTCAGATGTCCACCCAGGTCAATGAAATAATTCACAATGATGAATTTAAAGCTCTTGAAAGCACATGGCGCGGACTTAAGTTCCTGGTTGATCGTACGGATTTCAGAGAAAACACCAAGATTGAAATAGTTAATATCAGCAAGCAGGATCTTATTGACGATTTTGAGGATGCACCTGAAATTACCAAGAGCGGCCTGTATAGGACCGTGTATACAGCTGAATACGGTCAGTTCGGCGGTCAGCCCTACGGAGCGATGGTTGCTGATTATGATTTCGGTTGCGGACCTGTAGACATGAAGCTTCTTAAGAATGTGGCATCTGTTGCCGCTATGAGCCATGCTCCGTTTATCAGTGCCGCCGGTGCTTCATTCTTCGGTCTTGAAAACTGGGATGAACTGGCAAAACTTAAGGATCTGCACAGCGTGTTCGAGGGTGCCCAGTATGCTAAATGGCATTCTTTCAGAGAATCCGAGGATGCCCGCTATGTTGCTTTGACTCTGCCTCGTTTTCTTCTCCGACTGCCGTACGGTCAGAACACCCAGCCGTGCAAGTTGTTTAATTTCAATGAATCAACTGATCGCGGGGATTCTGATTTCTGCTGGGGAAATACGGCATTTGCCTTTGCAAGCCGCTTGACCGACAGCTTTGCCAAGTACCGCTGGTGTGCAAATATTATCGGCCCTCAGAGCGGTGGAGCTGTGGAGGATCTTCCAGTATACAATTATGAGGAAAACGGAGAAATCAAGAGCAAGGTTCCTACCCAGGTTCTGATTTCTGAACGCCGCGAGTTTGAACTTGCAGAGGAAGGTTTTATCGCTCTGACCATGCGCAAGGGTTCCGACAACGCCACCTTCTTCAGTGCCAACAGCGCCCAGGCTCCGAAGAGTTTCGGCAATTCTCCAGAAGGCAAAGAGGCAGAACTTAACTACCGGCTGTCAACACAGCTTCCATACATGATGGTTATTGATCGTCTAGCTCACTATATTAAGGTGATTCAGCGTGAAAATATCGGTTCGTGGAAAAATCGCGCCGAGCTTGAAAGTGAGCTTAACAAGTGGGTAAGCCAGTATGTTACCGAGATGGATAATCCTGAGCCGAGCGTCCGCAGCAGAAGACCTCTTCGTGCATGCTCCATTGAGGTTTCTGATGTGGCCGGCGATCCGGGATGGTATCAGGTATCCATGAAGGTTCGTCCTCACTTCAAGTATATGGGAGCATCCTTTACTCTTTCCCTTGTAGGCAAGCTGGACAAGAAGTAAAGTTTAGTCGTATACGGGTGATATCGTGCAGTCTGAAACTTTGTTGGAAAGGGTTAGGAACCGGTTTAATCAGACAGTGCCTTCTGGCAGTGATGTGGACCGGCTTGTGGTTTCCATTATTAAAAATTTGGAAAACATCCTAAATCATCAGCAAGGCAGTGCTATGGCGATGCCGGATCTCGGACTGCCCGATTTTAACAGTTCCCGTTACGGCGACGGACTGGAAAACTACCGCGGCATGGAGGGGGTGATTGAAGCATGCATCCGCCGTTATGAGCCGCGGTGCACCAATGTTCGTGTCACATTTGAGGAACAGAAGGACAACACAGTATCTCTCTCCTTCAAGCTTAATCTTTCAGTAGTTGTTGATCATAAGATTGTTCCTTTGGTTTTTGAGACCGTTCTCGGTATGGACGGCCGCATTTTTGTGGAGCATGCATAGATGATCAATACGTATTATCAGCAGCAGCTGGCCTTTCTCAGGGAGCTGGGAGCGGATTTTGGCAGAAAATATCCTGCTCTTGCACCTATGCTTGCAGGGCAGAGTGCTGATCCGGATGTCGAGAGACTGCTTGAGGGCACGGCATTTCTCACGGGGCTCGTTCAGGAGAGGCTTGATGATGACTTTCCTGAGTTTGTGCATAATCTCACCGAACTGATGTTTCCTCATTACCTCCATCCTATTCCGTCATCCACAATTATAAGATTCAGCGGCAGTTCGGAACTTACAACACCTCAGCTTGTAGCAACCGGATCGGAGCTTAGAAGCAGGGAGGTGGAAGGTGTAAGCTGCATATACACTACTATTGACAATGTAACCATCTATCCTCTGAAGATTGAAAAAACTTTGGATGATGGTGATGCTTACATTCTTGATTTCAGTTTTCTGTCCGGCAGTCTGAGTGAATTTTCGGTATCTGAATTAAGAATTTTTGTATCCGGCGATTTCAGAGACAGCAGTGATTTTATTTTTGATCTGGCGACACGCCTGGAGTATGTTGAATATTCAGACGGTAAAACAAAAACAGTGCTTGCTCCTTCCGAGGCTGTTGAGCTTCTGGCTCCCCATGAGCTGTCTGTAATACCGTATCACAGGAAAATGTTTTCTGCATTCAGACCGGTGCAGGAATATTTTCAGCTCCCGGAGGTTTTTTCTTTTTTCAGACTGAAAGGGCTGAACCGGCTGCACAGCACCAGTCGTGAATTTTCGGTCAGATTCGCTTTTGATGACAGCAGGAAGGAAAGAAGCAGGAATCACAGCAACATATCCTTTGAGCTTTACTGTGTGCCTGCTGTTAATGTTTTCAGGTATGAAGTTGATACCGTCAAGGTCGATTACCACCAGAACGAATATAAAATCAATCCTCGCAACGGCAGTGACAATTTTCATGTCTATTCTGTGGACAGAGTTGTCGGATATGTGCAGGGAAGTGTCAGGGAGAAGGAGTACAGGCCGTTTGAGTGTTTCAATCCCCAGACCGAGAAGATCCCCGTTTATTCAATCCGTCGCAGAAAGTCAAAGCTGTCTGACAGTACGGATGTGTATATAAGCGTGGCTGTTCCTTCCGAGAAGGAAGATTTTCTTCCGGAAACTCTTGTTCTGACTGTTAACTGCACCAACGGATCTCTTGCGGATCACTTGCGGCTTGGAGATATAAATCAGCCGACTGATAAAATTCCGCTTTTTGTGGAATATACGAATATCACCCAGCCGACATATGCCGTTGAGTGTCCCCTGGGTAGAAATCTCCTTTGGAGACTGCTTTCCCATGTCTATCTGAATCAGAATACCATTTCAAATCTTGAAGCCCTCACATCACTTTTGAAGCTTTATATTTTTGTTGATACAGAGAACAAGGCGCAGGTTCAGATGAACACCAAAAAGGTGGAGAGTATTATCAAGGTGGAGCAGGAGGATACAACCAGACTGATATCGGGTGTTCTTGCCCGCGGCAAGCTGATAACAATACATTTCAGCCGTGACGGTTTTTCATCCCAGGGTGATATGTATATATTTGCAAACGTTATTCAGAGGATGATGGGAGCATATACCGGAATTAATAATTTTACCATCGTTCATTTTTGTGATTTAAGTACCGGAAAGATGTTTTTATGTCAAAAACTTCAAATGGGAAGCAGAAGTATTCTCTGATTTGGGAGCTGCTCCTGAATCCTCAGCGTTACGAGTTTTACATGGCTGTAAAGCTTCTTCGGGCATTCTGGGGAGACAGTCTTAGAATAACCACCAAGCCAAATCTGACGCTTGGCTTTAATGCTAATGACATAGCCGGTATTGAGGCCTATGATCTCACACGTCCGGAGATCAGCTTTGATCGCAGGATTAACGGATACCGGAAGCTTACCCCACAGATGCTGATGGATACTTATGCCGATGCAACCAATCCTCCGGTGGAATTTGTTTTCTACGTCAATTTTCTCGGACTGTTCGGTTCATCTTCTCCGCTGCCGATTTATTATACCGAGGGAGTCATGCAGGATGAAGGGGATGACAATCCATGCACAGCGGATTTTCTCAGTCTGATCAACGCTCCGGTATACAGGGCTTATGAACGGGCCAAGAACAAGTATCGCATTTTTAATCTCATGGTGGAGAAGAGGCAGGGTGATCTGCTCGATAGGATTTTTACTTTTGCCGGGTTGTCGATTTCCGACATAAGAAGGAAGAATCTTAATGTTTATGAACTGCTTCCTTATCTTGGACTTTTTTCCATGTTCCCGCGAAGCAGTATGGGAATTGAAACAATTTTCAAGGGTGAACTGAAAGATTGCATGGTTGATATTGAAGGTTTCGGTGTTTCCGTAAATAAAATTCCGAAGGATCAGCTTATGAGGCTCGGTGTGAAGAATTCTGTTCTGGGAGAGGATGCGTATGTCGGCACCCAGATACGATCAGTGGATAACGAAATCAGAGTAACTATCAGATGCAGCACAAGGGAGCAGTTTGATGAGCTGATGCCTTCCGGCAGGATTTATGCGCGTCTTGCCAGAATTATGACAGCATACATGATAGACAGGATCAGAATAGTTCTGCATGTGATGACAAGAGATCGGATCGGCAGAGAATATCGGCTCGGTGATCGCAGCCGAGCACTCGGAATAAACTCTTTTATGGGCAGTGACACCAATCAGCTGATGGAGTTTACATTGCCCCTGAATTACTAAGCGAGGATTGAAATATGGTTAATGTTGATTTGAGACAGTTGTGCAGCAAGCTTAATCCGTACTGTACTGCTGCACTTAACGATGCTTGCGGTCTTGCCGTTTCCAAGACAAATTATGAGGTGTCGGTGGAGCATCTCCTGATGAAGTTTCTCGAGCACAGGGAGGGGGATTTCTGTGCGCTGCTGGATAATCAGCAGGAGCTTATCGGCAATCTCATGAAGGAACTTTCGGCATCTTTAGACACCAATTCCGTAGGAAACGGAGGAAAGCCGGTTTTTTCGCCAAGACTTCTTGATCTCCTTGCTGATGGATGGATGATTTCATCAGTGGATCTTCAGATGCCATCAATCCGTTCGGGAGCTTTGGTTCTTGCAATTCTCGAGCATCCTATGATCTACAGTCAGGAAAAGTGGTTTAAGCTTTTAAACACGCTTAATTCTGACAGGATCAAGGCAAATTTCAAGGCTGTTACCTCAAGCAGTGCTGAAAGTCTTATGGTTGATTCCGCCCGACCGGAGACTGCCGGAGCGGAAGATGCGCCGAGCGATGTGGCAGGCGGCTTTATAGAGAGGTTCTGCAATGACTTCACGCGCAAGGCAAAAGAGGGCAGAATTGATCCTGTATTCGGCCGTGATGAAGAAATTCGGCAGATGGTTGATGTTTTGGCTCGCCGCCGCAAGAACAATCCGATTCTTGTCGGTGAACCAGGTGTTGGAAAAACAGCGGTTATTGAAGGTCTGGCTTTGAGAATTGTTACTGGTGATGTGCCTGATATGCTCAAGGATGTAAGACTTATCGAACTTGACATGGCGCGTCTTTCTGCAGGCGCAGGCATGAAGGGCGAGTTTGAGAACCGTTTGAGAGGCGTTATCCAGGAAATTCAGGGTTCTGTCCGTCCTATCATTCTGTTTATTGATGAGGCTCATACTCTTATCGGTGCAGGCGGCAGTGCAGGCACTGGTGATGCGGCAAATCTGCTTAAGCCGGCTCTTGCAAGAGGTGAACTCAGAACTTGTGCGGCTACAACGTGGAGTGAATATAAAAAATATTTTGAAAAGGATCCCGCTCTCGCCCGGCGCTTTCAGCTTATTAAACTTCCGGAGCCTACCGTGGAGACGGCGGCTCTGATCCTCAGAGGGCTCAGGGATAGCTACGAAAAGGTTCATCATGTAATTATCCGTGATGATGCCATGGATACCGCGGCGGCGTATGCGGATCGCTATATTACCGCCAGATTCCTTCCGGACAAGGCTATCGATCTGGTGGATACAGCATGTGCAAGAGTAAAGGTTAATCTGAGATCCACCCCCGGTCCTGTTGAGGATTTGAAACGTAAAGTACAGGCCCTGGAGCGTCAGATTGGTTCTATTCAAAGAGATCTGGATAATGATACTCCTGTGGATATTGATAATCTTAATGAGCTGAAATCAATTCTTCAGAAAACCAGGGATGAATATGAGCAGGCATACAGTGAATGGCAGGAAGAGCTGGTTGCTGTTAATGCCGTGGTGGATGCTCGTCACAAGCTGGAGAATGTCAAGAAGGGCATAAAAGCGCAGGATTCAGAAGAGTCAAAGCCAGAGGTTTCCGAGGATGAGGCAAAGCAGCAGCTTAAGGACGCCATGGACAGACTTCATGAAATTCAGGGAGATAATCCTAAACTTCACTATGAGGTGACACCGGATCTCATCGCTCAGGTTGTTTCTGACTGGACCGGAATACCTCTAGGCAGAATGGCTAGAGATGAGGTCTCAACAGTTTTAAATCTCAGGGAGATTATGAGCGAGAAAATCAAGGGCCAGGATTTTGCTCTTTCCACTCTTTCAACTGTTATACGGAATGCCAAATCAGGTCTTAGAAATCCTCAGCAGCCGCTCGGCGTATTTCTTCTTGTTGGACCGTCCGGCGTAGGAAAATCCCAGACTGCCATTACCCTGGCCGAGCAGCTGTTCGGCAGCGAGCGCAGTCTTGTTACCATCAATATGAGTGAATATCAGGAAAAGCATACTGTCAGCCGTCTTGTAGGTTCACCTCCGGGATATGTCGGCTACGGTGAGGGCGGTGTGCTTACTGAAGCGGTAAGACAGCAGCCTTATAGCGTGGTGCTTCTTGATGAGGTCGAGAAAGCTCATCCGGATATTCTGAATATTTTCTATCAGGTGTTTGATAAAGGTGTACTGAGTGACGGAGAAGGCAAGGAAATTAATTTCTCCAACACAGTAATTCTTCTGACCAGTAATCTGGCCACTGATATAATTACTGAAATGTGCGCTGATCCTGACTGCACGTCCGAGGCTCTCAGCGAAGCTATCAGGCCTATGCTTAACCAGTATTTCAAGCCTGCGCTTCTGGCCAGAATGACAGTTCTGCCATACCAGATTCTGACACCTGAGGCTCTCAGGGCAATTGCAGTTCTAAAGCTTAACAAACTGGCGGGAACGCTTCGTGACAACAACGGCGTCAAGCTTGTTTATGATGATGTTGCGGTTGATAAGATTGTTGAAAGATGTCACGATGCGGAGACCGGTGCAAGAAACATTGATTTCATTATCAATGTGAATCTGTTGCCGAAACTGTCCTCATTTGTTCTGCAGAGCATGGCTCAGGGCAACAGTATGCCGGAAACCATTTCTGTCGGTATTGATGGCGACGGTGAATTTTCCATTGAATCGCAGAGTGATGTTTCATGTGAAACATCACAGGAGAGTTAATTATGCTGAAAAAGAAAGTATTTTTGTCAGCTATGGAGAAGGATGAGCAGGCAGTTGCAGGACTGTTTGCAAGAGTAAAGGCCGCAGGTTTTGATGTAAACGGCCATTTCTGGTCTCATGAGGAGAAGGAACTTACAAAGGTGCTACCTACCCAGGAGGTGGAGAATGTTGATGCATGGGTGATTTTCGCGCCTAAGCAAATCAGCTCCGAGACACTGGTGGGCGTTACTCTTACTCTGCTGACGGTTAGAACATTCAGAGAAACTCAGCTTCCGGTGATTATTGTAGGATCAAATCAGGATCTTCCTCCTCTTTTAAATACAGCCGAATTCACCACTGCGGAAAAGCTGGCGGTAAGACTGTCAACTCGTACTGCCATCCGTAAAAAATGGATAGAGGATGATTTTCGTCTGTCTGCACATTGCCAGGCCGGTGTCGGATACTGGCTTGAGGTGGGACCGGCAGACGGAAATATGTGGAAGGGGGCTCTTGTGGGAGCTGATACATCTCTTGGCGGCACCATTGATTTTCAGGCTGTCGGTCCAAAGGGCAGCATGCCTGAGCGTACGGTGCTTGAATATCCGGTGCGGGATGCTAGACTTTCAGCCGGCGGCAGTGAATACACGGCATGGGGTTGTCAGAATCAGCTGACAGATGCTGATTCATTTTATGTCAGGCTCAAGGGACTTGTACCGTCACTGCTGCTTAGCGAGGGTCTTTCCTCTGATGATTCCATGGATTGCAGAATTATCAGACTGGCGTAGATGTGTATTTAGCTTTTAATGAACAGCGGGGGCGTTTGTGAATAGGGGATTGGTTAATTATCAGCAGGGAATGCTTTTGAAGCCTCAGCATTTTCAGCTTCAGGAGCATTTGTTTGATTACAGGATCCATGTATTGGGGAATCTGCTGCAGCCGTATTTATATGGCGTTGACAATGTGGATATCAGCACTGATGCGCTGACCAACTGCAGGATTACTGTTAATGTCGGTACTTTCCTGTTTGCTGACGGAACCTATGCTGTTCTTGGGCAGAATGCTGTTATTTCATCGCGTCAGATTCCGGACGAACTTCTTGAATCAGGAGATATCATATCCGTATATGTCGGTGTCAGAAGATTTTCTGATATGGGCGGAAATGCCAGAGTTTTTGATGAAACTATAGATCAGAAATGCGACAGCCGCTATGTTACCCAGAGCGGCGGTGAGGTGGTTAACGATCTGTATTGCGGGAGTCTTTCCGGAAATGTGGAATTTTTAAAATATAATCTTAGGGTGTTCTTCGGTTCAGAGCTTGAGGCAGCTTCTGATTTTGTTGTCCTTAAGATTGCAGAGGTTTATCGTGACGGCTCAAGGATCTTATTTAATGATGACTACGCTCCTCCTGTTGTAAATCTGTACCGTTCAGAAGCTTTGCGCACCATAATGAGTGATATTTCCGCTCTGATTATTTCAAAGACCAGGGTTTTTGAGAAATACAAACACCTGAGAAATAGTACAAAACTGACGGCGTATGATACCATGCTCATGGGTATGATAAAGAGTTTATGCATCTGTTCGTCAAAGGTTCAGACTATGCAGGAGCTGCAGCAGTCGCATCCGTGTGAGGTGTGGCGGGAACTGGCTACCGTTGTTTCTGTTCTGAGTGTCAGCTGCGATGATATAAGTGCGGTTGCGGTTGATAACCGTTATCCTTCATATGATCATAATAATCTCTTTAATGTATTTTCCAGAATGCGGGAGCTGATAAGAGTCTGTCTCAACTGTCTCAGTGTTGGTCCGGAATACATCATACGCTTTGACAGAGGAGATGACGGCGTATGGAACGCAAAACTGCCGGACCTTACCAAACTTGAGAGTTATGATGTATTTCTGGCGATGAGCGGCAGAGATGTAGAACCTGATAAACTCAGTCTTTCATTCTGGCGCCAGTTGAAACTAAGTTCAACCGAGGTTATGAAGGATCTTATTTTGAGATCGCTTTCAGGAATTCCGATAACTGTTTCTGATGGAAATCATGGCGGACTGCCTACACTGGATCGCGGGTTTTACAGTACTGTAGATAAAAATAATGATCTGTGGCTGGATGCTGTTGAGAACCGCTCTCTTTCTATGTTGTGGAACGGACCTGATGATGCGGAATTAATCCTTTACATAGTTAGAAATTATTAGAAAGCGTTCTGTTTATTTAAGATAGTTTGATGTTTTTAAAATGCAGATACTGAATGTAGCAGGTACACTTCTGGCATCAGTGATGATGACCAGTCTTAAGGGTGCATCTTTTGACAGAGGGGTTGCCTATGGATCTTTTGTACTTGATGAATATGAAAGATGCATGCACAATTTGAACTTTCTTCCGTTTCCTGAAGAAGTGGTAAGCGAAGCTAAATATATACTCACTGTATTTGTTGATGAAAAAATGATGACAGGGTGTGATGGATGGGAACTTCTGCAGATGAAGTATTATCAGAGCAACTGCGGAGGAGAGGAGTTTTTTACCCGTCTTGATTCACTGATGCAGCGCTATTCTATTATGGATTCCGGATCTCCGGAGCTTCTTGAACTTTATAATTATCTTCTTTCGCTGGGTTTCAGAGGTGTGCACTGGCATGACTCCACCGGTGTGATTAGAGCTTTGAGAAATAAGATTAATCAGATCCTTCAGCTGCCTGCTGTGCCCGTTCTTAGCAATCAGACTGATGAGCATATTGAAAATAAGCCAATGCGTCATTTTGATCGCAAGTCTTTTATTTCAATTGTTGTTATGCTTCTTTTTTTTACAGCCCTTCTGCTTTGTCTTAATGACTTTCTTTATGAGCATTCTCAGGTCTGGAACGGTATCTATGACGACCTGGATTATGGTTCTAAGGTGCAGCTCAAGGAGGTGTTAAAGAAATGATCCATCTAATCTGGGTATTTTTGAAATTTCTTTTCCTGGTTATGGTCGCTCTGCTGATTATGGGCGGAGTTTTTTATCTTGTAACGGAGATTTATCATCAGTCAGCGATAATAGCCTTCGGCATTATCGCTCTCATTCTTGGTATAGCACTTTTTACCTATTTCCTTGTTCATTATTTCCGGCGTCTGAGGCAGAAGAAATTTGTAGAAAATATTGTGGCGCAGGATGATCTTCTTCTGCAGAAATCCCGCAATGATGAATATGCAAGGCTGTCTGAATTAAGAGAGAGATGGGTAAATGCTGTTAATACTCTTAAGTCGAGCTCCCTTGCAAAAAAGGGTAATCCTCTTTATGTTTTGCCGTGGTATTTGATAATCGGCGAAACAGATTCCGGAAAATCCTCAAGTGTTGGTCACTGCGGGCTGACTTCAATCAGTTCTCAGGTCGGACCTGTGCCAGGAGTTGCAACTACCCGCAACTGTGACTGGTGGTTCTTTGAAAATGCAATTGTTATTGATACCGCCGGAAAGTATGCCGTTCCTGTTGATGGAAAAATTGATGAAATAGAGTGGAAGGAATTTCTGATCCAGGTTGCTACCTACCGTAAGAAGGAGCCTATAAACGGCATAATGGTAACTCTCCCTATGGATAAACTTATCAATGGGGATGATGATGCCCTTGACAGGTATGCAGTGTTTATTTCCGAGCGTGTAAACCGCATTGTAAAGGTTCTGAATGCCCGTATACCTGTGTATGTAATGATTACAAAAACGGATCTGCTTTCCGGTTTTTTCTCCTTTCAATCCGGTCTTTCTCCTTCTGATCGCGACAGTGCCCTGGGTTATACATCAAAGGTTAATGAGAATCACCTGTCGGTTATTGACAAGACATTTGAGTCCCTTCGCATAAGTATCAGTCAGCTGATTATGATTGATGACGGCACGGATGTTGTTCGTCCCGAGATTGCTGAAGCAAAGGCGGGAACTCTGCTTTTTCTTGAAAATCTTATGCTGCTTAAGGACAAAGTCAGACGTTTTGTTCAGATAGCCTTTGACAATACCACTTATCATGAGAAAGTTTTGCTTAGAGGTCTTTATTTCAGTTCTGCCCTTCAGACAGGTGAGTCATCATCAATTTTTGCGTCAGAATTTATCGAAGCAACAAAGCAAACCTCTACGAGTGTAGGCAGAGGTATGTTTCTCAAGAACGTATTCAATGAAATTATGCCTAAAAGCCGGGGGCTGTATCAGCCTCTTGTAGAATTTCTCAGATGGCGAACGGTAACCAGCAATCTGGCTCTTATTTCACTTGCTCTGTTAACATTCGGTTTTCTTGTATATGTCGGTTACTGCTCATCTTACAGCGAGAGCAAATCTGAGCTGGTAGGCGCAGCCATACGTGATGTGCAGATTAACGGTATTACAGTTGAAGGCAGACTTGATGCCCAGTTTGATCTTATTGCTGTTATAGATGAGATAGAGCAGTCATATTTTTATCGTTTACAGCTTCCGTTTACAAGAAGAGGTCTTGATTCCAGTCTTCTTGTAGCTAAAAGATATCTGGTGAATTCCTTCAGAAAGTACAATATGTCCAGGCTTCTTGAGCTGGATTACTGGAAGCAGAGAATCGAGAAGGGCAGAAATCCTGAAATGAAACTGTCCTATGATACTGATGTTCAGGCAAAAAGGGCTGAGGCTATAGGAGATGCGGTTCTCTTCTTTTCTTTGTTAGAAAAATACTACGATGAAGTGGTGAAAGAACATGCCGGCAAGTCGGTTCGTAAGGATTTGCTGTCCAAATTAAAAATGATAAACAGTAACAATCTTGGTTGCGGTAACTATGCCAGCGATAACTGTATATATATCATGGATAGATATCTTGATTACCAGGATAATCTGTTTGATGAATCAGCCTACTGCAACGGGAGCAAGGATATTCTTAACGAACTGCTGAAGAAGTTTAACGATTTCAGATGGATTATAGATTGGGGTAATACAAAGATTTCGCCCGTAATGGCAGGTGCGTTCCTGCCTCTGACTCAGTATCCGAAGAAACAGTATAATTTTGGCGGTGCGTTTACCAAAAGCGGTTACGAGTATATAGGCACATTGTTGGATTTGATGCCGAAGAAGAATGCGTATATTGATATGGACATGAAGAAACGGGTATTCATGGATTATTATACATCAAACTTTGTGAATAACTGGCTTGTGTTCATTGATAACTTTCAGAGCGTTGCAGCTGATGCGCCTGTCGCTGAACGCAAAAGTCTGTCTTCGCTGCTCTCTGATACCAAAACAAATCCTTTTTTCAAGCTGTATGACAGAGCCTATTCGGAATTCTCGTTTATTTCAAAGTTTATTCCTGTCAATACGGATTACATGACGATAGAGCAGATTGCTGTTTTGAACTATACCTCAGTAGGTGATAACAGTCCGACTTCTGTTATTAATGATGTTGTTGCCAAGACAAGTCAGACCAAGAAGATTGCAAGCGAAATGGATCTTACGTCAGTGAATTCCATGGTAAAGGAAAAGATCGGTCCTGCCGCTACTGCTACACATGATTACTTTGAAAGTTTGAAAAATTTAGTGGCAGAAAGTTCAAATCAGCAGGTTTATAACCGTGTTGTTTCAGAGTACCGGACTCAGAATGATGCGGCGGGATCCGGTTATGAAAAAATTAACAAAATACTGGCAGATTTGAAAGTTAATCTTGAGCCTTCAGATCAGAATAAATCCAAATCTAAAACAATTATTGAAATATCTGGTGTGACACCGTATGTGCAGTCTGTCGGTTTTGCGGAGAGACTTTCTATAGATATGGTAGGTTGCCACATTCAGCAGAGATGGGAAAACGAGGTAATTTCGAAATTATCCGACGATAATGTTGATCTCTTTTCTGATAATGGACTTGTTACCAAGTTTCTTGAGAAGGATATGGATATTTTTCTGTATTCGGGTATAAATGGATATCAGATCCAGGAGGTAAGAGGAACAAATGTAAGATTCACTCCGGCGTTTATTAATTTTCTGAACAAGAGGACAGTGTATAAAAAAGTGCTTTCAGTGACTGAATCCAAGATCAATATGTCAACTAAGCCTTTTGCAGTTAATGATGAATCCAGGATGCTGCCTAATTCGGCGATAGTCACATTTCACTGCAAGGATAAGGATTACAAATTGGCCAATTATAATTTCAGTAATTCTCTGACTTTTAACTGGAAAAAAGGAGAATGTGATTCTGTATCGCTGGATATAGATTTCGACAGTTTCAGTCTGCACAAGGAATTTAACAGCAGCAACGGGACAGCTGATTTCTTCGCTTTATTTCAAGGATCCGGTTATCATGATTTCACTCCGGGTGATTTTCCAGGCAAGGAAAATATTATGGATGCCATCAATCTGGAATGGATAAGACTAAATTACAAGATAGACGGAGCTGAAGCTGTGATAAAAAGTGCTGATTACAGCAGAAATTCTCTTGGGGTTCCTGATGAAGCTGCGGAATGCATGTAAGTAGGTCCATATGAATAAGTACAGTAACGTTCCGTTTTTAATTTTGGCTTTATGGTTGCTGCTTGTACTTTCAGCGTTTAGGGTAACCATGATGAATATCGATATGAAAATTCAAGATATTCATTTCAATCATATTGCTTATGATTTCACTTCAGGTGTCTTATCTTTTTTCGGTTTTGGTGATCAGAAACTGGATTCTAGTGAAAAAATCAGAGAAACTCTTGATCACAACGGCAACCTTATTGGCGGTAGCGTTTATGGAAATCCTAATCATCAGGATAAGCAGGTAATCGACAAGGAAAATGAACTTTTGCTTATAGATCATACAGTTGACGCAAAACCAGCAGAGGCAGAAGTTTCGCAGAAAACAGATGCCCAGAAACAACAGATTGTAAGTGAGAAAACAGAAAGGAAGGTAAAGCCAAAGCCTGAAATCAAGGAAAAGACAAAGGATGAAAAAAATAAGATTGTCTATATACTCCAGTGTGGTGCGTATAATGATAAAAATTTGGCAGAAAAGCAGAAAAATAAAATATCATCACTGGGTTTTTCTTCCTATATAAAGAAAGCTAAAAGTGGAAAATCAGGAACAGTTACCTGGTACAGGGTTTTAGTTGGACCTTTTGATTCAGAAAGTCAGCAGAGTGAAGTATTTGAAAGGCTTAATCCTCTGGGATATTCCTGCTATAAAATCAGTTACGGCGGGAATAAGTGATTTCAGTTACCGTTTTCAGAGTCAGTTTGCAGACTGCGTTGCAAATTGAGAAAAAATGCCGCAGAGATCGTTACTGATTCTGAATTGTTTATCAAACAAACATCGCCAGTCATGGGAATGGATAGGTTAACGTCGCCGGCGCTGCTTTGTTTATACCGTTAAGCAGGGTGTACATAAATTAAGGTTTTCATAGACATGCTCTGATGCGTATATCAACAGGTAGTATGATTTTAAACTCTTTATTTATGACTGTTGTTTTTGATCTGCTCCCTCTATTTCATCTGCAGTAGTTTTATCGCGCTTTTTTTGATTTTCTTGGTTTGTCTGATCGGAACCGGCATCATTATTTTCAATGTTGTTTGGTGTCTTGTCCGAACTGCCGGCGTCTGATCCAGCCTGGGACTTGTTTCCCTCATCCGCGGTCTTGTCCGAACTGTCGGTGTCTGATCCGGCTTGAGATTTATTTACGGCAGGAGTCTCTTTTTCTGCTCCCGTCGCATTATTTGCTGCAGCATTATTGTCCTGTGTGTAAGACTGGCTGTTTTCATTAGTTTTTATGTACTGCTCAGGACTGTCAGGAGAATAGGATGGCTGGATCTGATATATGTTACCGTCTTTTACAACTCCGTCTAGCTTGTCGTCTAGCTCTTTTTGTTTTTCGGCATCAACAAAATCAGTAAATTTCTCTCCGTTTTTCAGATTTTTCATCTGATTTTGTCCCAGAAAAATACGCATTTTCAAGGGGGCAACAGTGTATTGATCGTCTTTAAATATAATTCCGTCTTTGTTGTAGAATAATGGTATTTTTACTGACAGAATGTTTTCCGTGCTGACAGAAGAGTTATATCCTGCTATCAGAACTATGTGCTTAACATCCTTTTCACGATCAAATTTGAATACGTTGTGGAGTTTGGGTTTTACAAAAAAACGTATTGAACTTATAACAGTTGTGTCGAATGGTTCGCAGTTAAGAAGTTCATTCAGAGCTCTGTGGTTGCTGTCAGTTATTTCGTTGATTTTTGCGTCAATTGTAGCTAAATCAGAAAGCTGATACAAACACAGCATGAGGTTGTGGGATCGATCTTCGTAGACGTTTAGATATGATGTGCTGTACATTTCAAAAAGGATGGCATTTCTTCCCCAGGTGTATGTCACACTGTCGGGGGACGAAGCTGGAGGAGGTGGATAGTCATCCGGGAGCTGTACGGATTTTTCTTCGTCCTGTGTTTTTGGGAGTTCCTTATCATTGGAGCTGCATCCGTTTAAGCATATCAATGTCATGCTGACAACCAGCATTCTGATTAACAATTGTTTCATATCAGCTCCACTCAGTCTGTTTTGTATTTGTCTGCATTATTTTATCAGTTTTGAAAGGGACTGAAAAAGGAGTGATTAGCAAACTGTCATACGGGTATGAATCTGAGCTTTCCTTCATTAGTGTCAACAGCAACTAATTTGACAGTCAGTCTCTGACCACAGTAGAAGCGGGTTGAGGTATTTTGTCCAATAAGACAGTTGTTCGTATAGTTGAGATTGAATCGTTCTGCACCAAGAGTTCCTACGTAGATAAATCCTTCTATTTCCTTGTCATCTGTCATTACGAACAGTCCGAAAGATTTTACATTGATAACTGTAGCATTGAAGACTTGTCCTATTTTATCCTGCATATAAGTGCTGATAAGCCATTTTTCACTTTCTCTGACAGATTCCTTGGAGGAAATCTCTGTTTCTGTACAGTGCTTTGCAATCGCGGACAGTTCTTCCTTAGTATGCTGGCGGGCTCCATAGATCTGAATGTCATTATTTCTTACAGAATCAGATTTCTTCCGTTGCCGGGCTTGCATTAAACCTCTGAAGATGCTGAATACGGATCCATGCTCATGTTTTTCTGCTGATTTGACAGATTTGTCAGCCTGATTTTTCAGATCCTTGGCTATACATTTTTTTATTATGCGGTGGGTTACCAAATCAGCATATCTTCTGATTGGTGACGTGAAATGAATATAGGAACTCAAAGCCAAAGCGTAGTGTCCCTCATTTTTTTGTGAATATACTGCTTTTTCCTGTAATTTTGCCAGAATTGAAAGAAGTCCGGCTGCATTACCCTGTTTGACCGTTGATTTAACATAGTTGTTAATATCTGCGGTTGTCGGATTATATCCACCCTCAAGAGCAACCTCTTCTGACATTGTAGAGTTTCTGAACTGTCTGATTTTGTCTTCGCTGGGAGCTGACTGGGTTCTGAAGATTGCATTTTCATTGTGAGCTTCGATGAATCTCGCTGCAGAAATGTTGGCGGCAATCATGCATTCCTCAATAAGTTTATGAGCATCATCCTGTTTTTGTAAAATGACATCATTAGCCTTTGTCAGAGAACTGTTGAGTACGAATTTGTACTCTTTATTGAATCCTTCTAAGGTATTACGTCTGATTCTTGCTTTGATTAGGGCATCGAAAAGATTTGACAGATTATGGATATTTTTCAGTACCTGAGGATCACTGCAGGATCCGACTCCATTTAGGAGTCTGGTTGTATCTGTATAGGTCATGCGGGCATGGGATTTGATAATTGCATGATAAAAACAGAAGCCGGTAATTCTGCCGTTGTCATCAATATCCATTTCGCAGACAATACACCTGCGCTTGCTGTTAGCCAGCAGTGAGCAGATATCATTGGAAAGTATTTCTGGAAGCATAGGGATGACAGCATTGCAGAAGTATGTTGAATTGCCTCTTCTTTCAGCTTCTTTATCAATTGCTGATGATGGTGGCACGTAACTGGCTACGTCTGCTATAGCTACATACAGTTTCCATGTATTTTTATCCACAGTGCAGAGTACGGCATCGTCAAAGTCGCGAGCGGTTTCATCATCAACAGTTATAAAGGGCAGAGATGAAAGATCTCTGTATAAATCCCTGGAGAAGTTGGTGTCCTGAGAAATATTTAAGGATTCCGCTTTAACATTTTCTGGCCAGCGAGATGGTAACTGATTCTTTGCGATGATTCTCTCAGTGATCTGATTGATGTTGCTCATTTTTTCTCTCCATTAAGATGTCTCTGTTCACAATTCAATTGTTGTGCCAACACAGAAAAATTCTGTCTGGAGCTAAAATGTTGCAGGCATAATGTATGATATAGCTTTTTTGTTTATTAGTTTTGTAATAAACAAATATAAATTATGTAAAAAGTTATCATAATCACAGGCAGGGATGATGTATCTGATTCATGCGGAGAAATGAAAAACCACCTGGATTAGGTGGTTTTTCATTCTTGGTTTGTCGTTAAATTATCTGTCTAATTGCTGATCTACGATTTCCTCGTAGGAATCATCCCAGCCACCGCCTATAGCCTTGTACAGATTGATTTGAGTCTGTAACTGCTGTAGCTTTGTGGTTACCAGAGCCTGACGTGCCGAAACATACTGTCTCTGAGCATCAAGTCTTGTAAGGTAACTGTCAACGCCGAGATTATATCGCTGATCTGCCATCTCAAAGTACTTCTTGGTAGCTTTGTACAGATCCTGCTGACTTTTAAGTTGCTTGGTCAGACTGTCAAATGACTTGGCGGCATCAGAAACTTCCTTGAATGCTACCTGAACAGTTTTCTCATAGTTAACTATTGCCTTTTCCTTACGTATATCAGCTACCTTCATACCGCCGTACACTGCAAGATTGAACAGTGGCATTGTTACTGCAGGACCGATTGACCAAGATTCTGTCTCGTGCTTGAACAGATCCTTTACTTTCGGAGCTCCCCAGCCGAATGCGGCACTTAGGCTCAGACGAGGAAATATTGCTGCCTTTGCAACGCCAATATTGTAGTTTGCTGCCTTCAGCTGGTGTTCAGCAGCCATTATGTCAGGACGCTGTTCAATCAGAGATGTATCTGCACCTACTGGAATTGAACTGACTTCGATGTTGGTAATCTTTTTAAGTGAATCAATGGATGGAAGTTCTGTACCTACAAGAAGAAGCAGTGAATTGTAGTCCAGCTTCAAGACACGCTCATAATTGGCAACACTAATTTCTGCTGATGCTACTGCCGTCTGAGACTGGGAGAGTTCAAGCTCGGAGGCTTCACCAACGTCATACTTCTGTTTTGTCAGTTTATAACTGTCAAGCTCTGTTGACAGTGTTTCCTGAGAAAGAGCCAGAAGCTCCTTGTCTGCAACATAGGTATAGTAAGCGTTTGCTATGGAAGCAATTAACGAAATCTGAGCGGATTTGCGGTTTTCATATACGGAAAAGAAACTTTCAAGAGCTGCATTATTCTGATTTCTAACATAACCAAAAATATCAATTTCCCATGACAGATTGCCGCTGACGGAATACGTAGTGTTGTAACCTCGTACTCCGTTGGAATTATAGGATCTTGATACACCTGCAGAAGCTCCTGCACTAGGAAACAGATCTCCTCTTGATATATCATACTGAGCCTGATATTCAGCCACGTTTAACGTAGCCAGCCTTAGGTCTCTGTTATTCTGAAGACCAAGTTCAATCAATTGCTGCAGTTCAGGATCAGTAAACTGCTCTCTCCATTGCAGCGGTTTGCTAGCAGTTTCATCTACATCCCATTTTGCCGCTACAGGCATGTCCGGACGCTGGTAATCAGGTGCAAGCGAGCAGCCTGAAACAGTGAGTGCTATAAGGCTGGCAAGCAGTGTTTTATTAATCTTCATCAGATTGCTCCTTAGCTTTTTCCTTGGCTCTGGCTTCCTCCTGAGCCTTTACGGCAGCTTCCTGGGCTGCAAATTCCGCCATTTTCTGGAACTTAGGCTTGTACTTGGTGCAGTATCTCATAACCAGAACAAAGAATACCGGTACAAAGAATACTGCCAGAATTGTCGCTGTGATCATACCGCCCAGCACGCAGACGCCGATTTCGTTCTGGCTGTTGGCACCGGCACCGGTTGAAAGTGCAAGTGGAAGTACACCAAGACAGAATGCCATTGAGGTCATTATGATAGGACGCAGACGTATTCTCGCTGCTTCTACCACGGAATCAGTTAATCTTTCTCCCTTATCATAAAGATCCTTTGCGAATTCAACAATCAGAATGGCGTTTTTGGCGGAAAGACCGATTGTTGTCAGCAGACCGACCTGGAAGTACACATCGTTGCTCAGTGTATGAAGGGCAGGGTAGAACTCTGTAATGTAGCGTGACAGATAAGCCACACCAACAGCACCGAATACACCGAGAGGAACCACCAGCATTACGGCAAACGGTATTGACCATGATTCATAAAGAGCAGCCAGGGAAAGGAATACTATCAGCAGTGAAACTGCGTACAGGAACAAAGCCTGATCTCCTGCCTGCCTTTCCTGGAAGGAAACACCGTTCCATGCGATATCAAATCCTGGAGGCAGCTGGCTGAGAATCTTGTAAGCTTCATCCATGGCTTCACCGGTTGAGTGTCCTGGTGCAGCAGCTGCATTGAGGTTTACCGCAGCCATGGCATTGAAACGCTCAAGTCTAGGTGAGTCATAAATCCACTCTGTCGATGCAAAGGATTTGAATGGTACCATTTTCCCGCTGGAATTCTTTACATACCACAGATCCAGATCCTTCTCAGTCATTCGATATTGAGGATCTGCTTGAATATATACCTTCTTTACACGATCATTGTAGATGAAGTCGTCTACATAGGTACTGCCCCAGGCAGAAGACAGCGTCTGATTCAGTTCGCTTATGCTGACACCCTGGGAAAGAGCCTTTTCATAATCGATTTTGATCTTCAGCTGAGCAACGTCATCCAGTCCGTTTGGTCTTGCCTGACTCATGATTGTTGATTTGCTTGCCATGCCAAGGAACATATTGCGAGCTTCAATAAGCGCGGCATGACCCTGTGCACGGTGATCTACGATGTAAAAATCGATACCCTGAGCCGTACCGAGTTCAGGTACTGCCGGAACATTGAATGTAAATACATTTGCATTGTCAATGCCACCGTACAGGATTGGGAAAGCTCGGTCGATAATAGGATAAACAGTTCTGTCGTAGGTTGAACGTTCGGACCAGTTTTTCAGCTTTACGAAACTCATGGCAACATTCTGACCGGATCCTGCAAAGGAGAATCCTACTACGGACATTATTGAGTCGATATTATCCTTTTCATTGTTTAGGAAGTAGTTGTCAATCTGATTTACAACTGCATCAGTTCTCTGAGTCGTGGCACCGGCAGGAAGCTGTGTCATAACAAAAAATACACCCTGATCCTCTTCCGGAAGGAAGGACTTAGGAATATTCATGAAGCAGAATACCATACCTCCAATGATTATAGCGTAGTAAACAAGAAAGCGTGGAATAGCGTGAACTATGCCTTTAACACTGCTCTGATAGTTTTCAGACATCTTGTTGAAAGCAAGGTTGAACCATCTGAAAAACAGATCCAGAGGAGCTGTGATAAAAGATAATATGGATTTCTTTTTATCTGTTTCTTTTTCTTTCAGAATGCTTGCACAGAGTGCAGGTGTCAGCACAAGTGCAACAACTACCGAAAGAAGCATTGCAGATACAATGGTGATGGAGAACTGACGGTATATAACACCTGTGGAACCGCCGAAAAATGCCATTGGAACGAAAACTGCTGACAGAACCATGGCAATACCGATAAGTGCTCCGGTGATCTGCTCCATTGATTTGATGGTAGCCATACGCGGATGCAGATTTTCCGTGGTGATAAGTCGTTCAACGTTTTCAACCACCACAATGGCGTCATCCACAAGCAGACCTATGGCCAGAACAAGTCCGAACATGGTCAGCGTATTGATGGAGAAACCAAGTGCTGCCATGATGGCGAAGGTTCCCAGCAGTACAACAGGCACTGCAATGGTCGGGATAATAGTTGCTCTGATATTCTGCAGAAAGAGATACATAACAAGGAATACCAGACCGATAGCTTCTATCAGTGTTTCCTTTACAGAATCGATGGATACTTCAATGAACGGAGTTGTATCAAAAGGAATTACAGTGTGAATACCCTGTGGATAGAATTTCTCCAGTTCTCTGAGTTTTTCGTTAACAAGTTCAGCTGTACGCAGGGCGTTGGCTCCGGTTGCCAGCTTGATGGCAAGACCTGATGTTGCCTGTCCGTTCATACGTCCGTAGGCATTGTAGTTTTCCGCACCGAGCTCGACTCTGGCGACATCCTTAAGTCTGACAATCTTTCCGTCTTCGGATACCTTCAGAATGATGTTCTGGAACTCTTCAGGATATGTAAGACGAGTCTGACCTACGATGGTGTAGGAGTATGACTGACCTTCTACTGCCGGTGCACCGCCGAGAGATCCATAGGCAATCTGTGCATTCTGCGCCTTGATGGCAGAAATCAGCTCGCTTGCTGAAATCGCATACTTGCTGAGCTTTACAGGATCAATCCAGATACGCATTGAGTATTCTGCACCGAATACCTGTACTTCACCGACACCCTCAATACGGCTTATTGGTTCTTTGAAGTTTGTTGTTAGATAATCTGACAGATCGTTGGCGTTAACTTTCGGATCATCTGAAATCAAACCTACAACCATGAGAAAGGAGCTGGTTGATTTTCTTACAGAAATTCCCTGCTGCTGAACGATCTGGGGCAGTGAGGTAAGAGCCTGTTGCAGTTTGTTCTGAACTTGAACCTGGGCGATATCCGGATCAGTACCCTTTTCGAAAGTTACGTTAATTGATGTCTGACCGTAGCTGTCGGATGTTGAACTCATGTAGAGGTAACCATCCAGACCGGTAAGGTTCTGCTCTATAACTTTGGTTACAGTGTTTACGACAGTATTGGAAGACGCTCCAGGATAAATAGCTGAAATACTTACCTGTGGCGGAGCTATCTGCGGGTATTGTGCTACCGGCAGATTCATAAGCGACAGAGTGCCCAGCAGCATGAGTACAATGGCTATAACCCATGCGAATATCGGGCGGTCAATAAAGAATTTAGATAACATTTATTTGTTCCCGTTTATTACTTCTTGGCAGGCTGTTCCTGTGCCGGCTTGGTTGCATCCACCGGTTCAACCACGTCACCGAGTTTGATTTTCTGCATATTGGATACAACAATGCGATCTCCTTCTGCTATGCCGGATTTTACAACTACGTTGCTTCCGACCTCTGGACCGAGCTCAATAAACTTCTGACTTATCTTGTTGTCTTTGTCGATGATCCATACATATTTATCGGAACGGTTTGCTCTTATTACTGAAACGATAGGTACAGTGAAGGCGTTCTTCTGGATACCTTTAGGCAGCTTTACCCGCATGAACATGCCTGGAAGCAGAACATGATCCTTGTTGTTTGCTGTCGCTCTGAGGTTTACCATTCCGGTTGCCTGATCAACAGATACACCGGTAAATTCCAGGGTGCCCGGCTCCGGATATTTATCGCCGTTTTCAAAGAGGATCGTGACCTCAACCTTGTTGTCCTTGTTGAGATGAATTGTTCCGTCGGCTATTTCCTTTCTGGTAAGAAGCAAATCATTTACCGATTCTCCGACATCTATATAGATTGGATCCAGCTGCTGAATTGTGGTCAGCGGATTCTGCTGATTTGCAGTAACCAGGGCACCTTCTGTGAAATCAGATTTACCGATGATTCCGGAAATAGGAGCGTAAACTTTGGTATACCCGAGATTTATTTCTGCTGTTTTGACGGCTGCCTTCGCTGCCAGAATCTGAGCCTCTGCTGATTTGCGGTTGGCCATGGCATCATCGTAGTCCTGCTGACTGACAGCCTTTGACTTGAGAAGTTCGGCGTAGCGTTCCGATCTTACTCTGATGGAGTACGCAGCAGCTTCAGCCTTTGCCAGATCAGCTTTGGCTGCAGCAAGATTTGCTTCATAGGTTGAAGGATCGATCTGGTAAAGCTGCTGTCCCTGTTTAACTTCAGAACCTTCAGTGAACAGACGCTTGAGGATGATTCCGCTTACCTGAGGTCTTACTTCAGCTTCTCGCAGTGCACTTGTTCTTCCGGTAAGGGTCAGTTCCACGGTTACATCGCTTGTTGATACCGGTACGAACTTAACCGGCATCAGTCTCTGCGCAGCACCCTGCTGAGCCTGCTGATCGTCGTTGCATCCTGTCAGAGCAACGCCTGTTAAAAATGCCAATGAAATCGGCAGTAGTTTGAAAAGTGTTCTCATAAAATCTCCCGCGATGAAAACTCCGAAGGTTCGTGGATTTATATCGCCTAATTTTTCCTTTGATTTTTATGCATAAATTCGGATTTGAAAATCAGTTGTGTCTGTTTAAGCATCCTTTTCGGGAACTTTTCAGTGTGAAGTTATATGAATTTCACAAGACACACTCTCAAAATTTTACCACAAAGCAAATTCTTTAGTAATAGTTTGAATTTTATTGATCTCGAAGTTTAATTATGCACCGTTCGTGTGGTACAGAATTGAATTCCAGTGTTGAAATTAAAAGAGGGTATTATTGTGATACCCTCTTATTCTTTGTAAACCGTACTCTTATGTTATTTTGATTTGATTTGCGCCATTTCCCGCATGATTCTTTTTTCACGCCGACGCATGAAGTACCAGGTAAGAGTTACACATATTGATACAATGGCAACTATAATTGTGGCAAGAGCGTTGATTTTAGGATTTACTCCACGGCGGACGCTGGAAAAAACAAGCATCGGCAGTGTAGTTGATTTAGGACCGGCCACAAATTGTGAAATTACAATGTCATCCAGTGTCAGAGTGAATGCAAGCAGCCATCCGGATATGATAGCAGGTGTTAGTGAAGGCAGAGTAATGAATACAAAAACCTTAAACGGTGTTGCACCTAGATCAAGTGCAGCCTCCTCTATCGACAGGTCTGTTTCCTTCAGACGTGCCCGGACAATAACAGTAACATAAGCTGATGTAAAGGTTACCATTGCTATCCAGATGGTAAAAACACCGCGATCAGGAAAACCGTCCATTTGTCTTAAAACGGGATACAGGAATGAGCCCTCTGTAATTTCAAAATGTTCGCTGATCCAACCGGCGAGTGCGTGCGAACCGTTTGCCGTGGCTATGAACATCAGCAACAGTGACAGACCGGTAATAACCTCTGGCATAACCATCGGGGCGGTGATGCTGAAGGAAAATATTCCCTGACCTCTGAAACGGCCGAACCGGGCTAGAACAAACGCCGCCAGTGTTCCAATGATAACCGACATTGTTGCGGCGCAGAATCCTATGGTCAGTGTAAGATAGATTGCATGAAGGAATTCATCGTCGTGAAAAAGGGCAGAGTACCATTCAAAAGAGAAACTCTTCCAGACAGTTACAAGTTTTGATGAATTGAATGAATAAACGATAAGTATAATTATTGGTGCATAAAGAAACACCAGTCCAATGAACAGAAAAAGATAACGCCATTTAGAACGAATGTGAGGTGTTTGAGAATTCATTATGCTTTTACCTCGTTAGCCCGCTGAACTTTAAAGAACCACATGATCGGGGCTATTACCAGTCCCAGCATGATTACAGCTATTGTTGAAGCCAGAGGCCAGTCTCTGTTATTGAAGAAGTCCTGCCATAACAACTGACCGATCAGCACAGCGTCAGGTCCTCCTAAAAGTTCAGGAATGACGAACTCACCGATAGCTGGTATAAAGACAAGCATTGATCCTGCTATTACTCCGTTTTTTGTCAAAGGTAGCAGAACCTTGAAAAATGTTGTCATAGGACGAGCTCCCAGATCCATAGATGCCTCGATGTAGCTGTAATCAACTCTTGATATCGCGTTATAAAGAGGCATGATCATAAACGGCAGATAAGCGTACACGATACCCACATATACAGCAAACTGTGTGTGAAGCATGGTAATAGGCTCATCAATTATGTGGAAAAACAGCAGCACCTGGTTTATGAAACCTGTATCACTGAGCAGTCCCATCCATGCATAGACTCTTATCAGAAAAGAAGTCCAGCTTGGAAGAATGACCAGCATGAGAAGAATGCTTCTCATGGTCGGGGTTGCGTGGACGATTGACCAGGCAAGAGGATATCCGATAATAAGGCAGCACAGAGTTGATATGAAGGCAACCTTAAGAGACTGCCAATAGCCGAGCAGGTAAAGATTATTGTCAAGCTCGCGCATTATCTTTGTGAACCAACCTGATTCCTCTTTTTTGCCTTCATTACCATTTTCTGCTTCTGATTCTGTTTCAAATTCGTCAAGTCCCAGATCATCGCCGCTAAGAACAAACTTGTAGTTGTTGAAGTTTAATTTTATATCCAACTTTCCGTCTTCATAGTTTGCGATAGGAGAATAAGGCGGCATCTGACCGTCTACCATTTCAGAAAAACTTATTTTGAAAATGATCAGAAACGGAATAATGAAGAACAGAATCATCCACAGGTACGGTATAGCAAGCACCAGACTACTGCCTTTGAATTTTACCTTTGAAATTCTGCTTTTGAATATACCTTTAAGTTTTGCACTTCGGTTATTTGCAATGGCCATTTGATGTTTCCGGTAGGTTGCTAGATGGTGAGTACGACGGCTGAATCAGGCTCCCAGTGGAGATAAACCTTGTCATCCCAAGACGGCTGATTGTTGCGGAAGCGATCAACATTAGGTATGGTAACTGTCATGATCTTGCCACTCGCTATTTTGACGTGATATATGGATATATCACCCATGTAGGCGATGTTTTCAACTGTACCTTCAGCATAATTGTATCGACGATCCTTAGGTTCATCCCGTTCTATCCAGATTTTTTCTGGTCTTAAAGCAACAGTGACTTTCATTCCGTCGGCTATGTTTGTACCCGAATTGATGAAAATAGGGTGCAGCAGTTCATTTGTTTCAATTACGGTATGTGCGCTGTCATTTTCACCAAGTTCGCCTTCGAAGAGATTTACAGAACCAATAAATTCAGCTGTGAAGACGCAGTTTGGATTCTCATATATTTCCTCCGGATCTCCAACCTGGATCAGTTCTCCTTTGTCCATGATAGCTATGCGTCCTGCCATGGTCATAGCCTCCTCTTGATCATGGGTAACCATTACGCAGGTAACCCCGACCTTTTCGATGATATCAACCAGTTCGAGCTGCATTTTTACTCTGAGTTTTTTGTCAAGAGCTCCCATTGGTTCGTCGAGAAGAAGAAGTTTAGGACGTTTTGCCAGTGATCTGGCCAGTGCAACTCGCTGCCTCTGTCCGCCTGACAACTGGTACGGCTTGCGGTGACGATAGTCTGTCATGTGAACAAGTTCAAGCATCTGATCGACTCGTTCGCTAATTTCTTTTTTAGGCAGTTTGTCCTGTTTGAGACCGAATGCAATGTTCTGTTCCACAGTCATGTGAGGAAAAAGAGCATAGGACTGAAACATCATGTTCACTGGCCGCTTGTATGTCGGTACTTTTGAAAGATCCTGTCCGTCTATAATGATTTCACCGCTGGTCGGGGTTTCAAGTCCGTCAAGCATTCGAAGCAGTGTTGATTTTCCGCATCCTGATGAACCCAGAAGAGCAAAAATTTCTCCCTGATATATTGTCAGATCCACATCATCGACGGCTTTGACGCCTCCGTCAAAAATCTTAGTAAGTTTTTTTATCTGCACAAGAGGTTTTCTTTTTTGAATATCCACCACTGATGGTTTGTTCGGATTTTGCGGTTTGCGCACATCTTTAGTCTGCGCTGAAGTACCGGTTGGATTCTTTATTTCCCCCGCAGCAGAATCTTTAGCGTTACTATTCTTCTCTTCCATATCAACCTACCGATGATCTAAAAATGAAACAGTCGAGCACATTGTCTCAAGTCGTGTAATATATCCGAATGCACCTAAAAATCAACTGAAAATAGTTTTTTTTCTCTTTTGTTATACTGTTGTTTTGTGGGGGCATCTCCCCTTCCTCAGAGTCCCAGGGTTCCTATGGCCACGGCTGCTGCCTGCGCCCTTGGTGTTCCTCTGTTTTCCTTGACTATTGAATACAGTTTGTTTTTGGCGGCATTCTGATCACTGGAGTATTCCCAGTAATAGACAAAACAATCTGCAGCGTTGTCTACATCTCCTTCCATTGCAAGTAATTCAGCCAGATTTTTCCAGGCTATTGCCTTGTCAGGATTGATTTCCAGTGATTTGCGGAGATTATTTTTTGCTTTGTCGTTTTTGCTGAGTTTGGCGTAGGCATAACCAAGATAGTAGTAGATTTCCGCATCTTTGGATTTGCAGTTTTCCAGGATCTTGATCCCCTCATTCAGTCTGCCGTTTTGTATGCTTTCTATACCGTATCTGCATTTGTCGGGATTTTGCTGTTGTCTTTCATAGTATTGATCATGTGCGTTCCGGCGAGAAGATTCATTATAGTTAAAACTTCCTCTGTTTAATTGCTTGATGTCTGATTTTGTCAGTTTGTATGCCTTGTTAGGCGGGGTTTCAAGCATAGCCAGGCGGATATTTTGGGGAACATCATATTCCTTGTACAGATCATTCAAATCGATACTTATGCTGCGTGCTCTGTTGGTGTCCCGCTGTTTTTCCATTGCTCTGTGCACATACATGGATGCGGAAAGATCTGCATGACGGTTGTATCCGGCTGCAAAAATAAGAAAGCAAGCACTGCTGCACTGTTTTGAGCCTTCAACTTTGGTGTCCATTTTATGACTGTATACGTGGTCAGCTATTCTGGCGGCCTCTTCAAGATTTCCTCCGCTGCTGTTAAGGAGAACTATTCTGGCAGGATTTCCGGAGTGGCGCATCCGATCTGTAAGATTTATAAAATTGCGACCATCATATGTGGTGATTTCTCCGGATATTGTTATACACGGAGTTCCGTCTTGTGTAATTCCGCTGTTTAGGCGCGCTGCATTTGATGTTTCTATAAAACCCAAAAAGCAGATTGTTAGTACTGTTGTTTTTATGATAGGTCTCAGCATGGTTGAAAATTCCTCTTTGCTCCCCTGTAAGTTATGTATTTCTTTACAGCATATCAAGTTGGATCTGAACAAAAAAATTAACAACTATAAAAGTTGAAGCAGCTTTCGCTAATTCTTTCATATTCGTCAAAAGTTAGGTGTGATGTAATCCAAAAGGAACATCATTTTTTAGCATATGCTATATGTCACAATCATAATAATTCAGAATTTTAATTTTTCTTCATTTTTCTATTATTTTTGTTTCAAAAGTTAAGATATTAAGGTGTTTTTTTTAATTTTTAACTAAAGTTACCGATATATTAGATAGGAGGAATTTAATATCTTTGATACAGGGAGGTTGCTATGACACAGGAAGCTTTACTGTCTGTAGTATCAAACCTGTTACCGATAAGGACGGGTGTACTGAAATTCAAAAAAGGCGTTAAAAAGGTGTTTAAGACCGAGTGGTCCAGGCATATCGACGAGCATGATGAAACCAATGATGATGGTTACGTTGCAACTCATAATGACGGACATGAAGATTCTGTCGTTGAAGAAAACGCAGCTGAAATTTCAAAACATGTTGATCTGATTGTTTGAGTCACACAAAAAAATAAAGACAGCTCAGGGAAATGCTGCCTTATGTTTAAAATTTTTCTGATCAAACAGTTGCTGTCTGATGTGCTGATTTTCTATTTTCCCCCATTCTTGTGGTACCTTTGCAGTGTGAAAGAAACGGGGCGTGACTTTATGACCTTTCCTGAATTTGAAGTAACCCTTACTTCAACAGTATGGGTGCCGCGATCAACATTTGTCAAAGATGCAGAGAGATTATTTGCACCTTCAGCCACAGGTTTTCCGTCCAGAAGCAAATCAACTTTCGAACCAGGCATAACGTTTGTTGCTGTGCCTGATACTGTCACCGCTCCTTCGTTGCTTCTTATTATTTCACCGTCAGAAGGTGATGTGACAGCGAGTACCGGTGTTCCAATGTTATATTGACCTCCAGAACTTGTCACTCTGCTGCCGCCGGTGTTCATTTCACTCTGAATTGCAATATTTGTTTCCCGAACGTCAATTTTTTTTGCATTTGATACACCAGCAGGGGCTGTATCAGAAAAATGCACCGTTCCGTTCGCATCTGTCCATTGGTGAATGTCACTGAAAGCTGTTCCCGAAAATAACGCGACTGACAGTAGGAAAAATAGAGATGATCCTTTCATATAAAAACTCTCATATCGTCTTATCAAACAATGTTCTTATTATACTTTAATTTGTATTTGCCTTATTATGCCGAGATCAAAATTTACATTGTGAGTTCATAACGGCTGAACTGCAGAAATCTGGAGCATTGTTTAGAGGGATGATATCAATAACGTTTTAATTGTTCGTCAAAATTTTGGTATTTATGCGCTGGTTGGCAGGTGATTTTTGGGACAGTTCTAACTTTAATGTCATTTATATAAATATCGACTTATCTTTCCTGGTTATCAAAGATATATTTATTGCGGTTATAATACACATAAAATTAGAGTTTCTGCTTGATGTATGATGATTTTAGGTAACGGCTGTAAGCTGATCTGTAAAGCTTTTTTGAAGAATGCAGAAGCAAAGAAACTAAAATCGTGCTATGCTCAGATATTAGTAGTAACTGTCTGCCTGTACCAAAAGAGAAACCTGACAAGGTCGGTTGGCAGTAATTCTTTCTCTTTCTTTTTAATGCCGAGAAAACTGGTATGTTTAGTTTTGTAAATAAAATCTTTTTTGTTCTTTTCGTTTTACTTTTGTTGCCGGCTACTGTTCAGGCTAAGGAATCAGTACCCTGGCTGGTTTACTTATATCTGACGGGATCGGATTTAGAATCGGGCGGTGATGAACCTGAGAAGGGCGGAAGTGCAACAGCTGATTTTCAAGAAATAATTGACGGAAGTGTCGGTAAAAATGTTCGTGTTCTTGTGCTTACAGGAGGATCAAGTGAATGGCAAAATGATGTTATATCAAGCGATCATCTTGAAGTATATGAGATTTTTAATGGTGAAGTGGAACGTTTGCAGCGCTGGAATAATGCCAGCATGGGAAACAAGGGAACGCTTGAAAAGTTTCTTCGGTACGGAGAGGAGCACTATGATCCTCAGCATCGAATGATCATTTTCTGGGATCACGGTGCCGGACCTACCGGAGGTGTAGCCTATGATGAGAATTTTGATGGTGATTTTCTATCTTTGATTGAAATAGACGAGGCATTCGGAACAGTATTTGGGAATAAATACAAGCCATTTGAAATTATTGGATTTGACGCCTGTCTGATGGGAACGCTGACTAGCGGATATTTTATGACCAAGTGGGGACATGCAATGATTGCCTCTGAGGAAACAGAACCAGCTACCGGATGGGAATACACATCATGGATTGGTGCGTTGAATAAAAAGCCAAATATGAGTGTAAGAGAACTTGGAGAAAGCATAGTAGAAACCTATCTTGAATCGTGTGGCAGAGAAGGTGTGACTCTTTCCATGGTTTCTTTGGATGCGGCGCCGGATGTGGTACTGGCCTATAATGAACTAGGTCTTCAGCTTCTCAAGTCATACAAAACAAATTCTCGAGTAATTACGGAACTTGACAGGGCATCTAAAAAGAGTCAGACATACGGATCAGTTGATCGTAAAAATCGTGATTTTTCCGATGTCATAGATATGAAAATGTATATAAACGCGTTATCCAATCTTGCACCAAAGGAGGTAAAAAAGGTAAATGATGCATTGAACAGATATGTCATTTATAACGGTGTAGGCAAGTATATAAAGGGTAACGGTGTTGCTGTTAACTATCCTGTAGGAAAGCTTGTTGAAAATTACAATCTGGCTTACAAGTATTCTGTACCGACGCCTTTCGGTATACTTTACGGTTTTCAGACCAGAGCTTTGAGTAAGGAGGGACTAAGAAATTTAGCCGAAGTTATAGACAAGGTTAACAGTTACATGGTATGGGTGAAGGGATTCAGTGAATATCCCGGATATTTTGATAACTACGGCAAACCTACGGTAGAAGCTCCTTCAGACAGTAGCGGACAGATTAATCAGGCTAATTACATTATTGCCAATAGTATCGGATCGGGAGGCCTTGCCGCTCTTGCCCAGGCAGACCAGAACAATGCGAATGAAAGACAGAATGACATAAAGAAACTGGAGGATCTTAAGATAAGCGTCGCTGAAAACGGCGATTCATTTGTTACAGTACCCGAGAATCTCATTGATTCAATAAGCTCCGTAGAAATGGAGTTTTCAATGATTTTTCTTCCTGGAAAGGATTTTGAGGAAGGGCTGCTTGTCGAATTGGGATCAGATGCTCTTTGGACTGCCGACTGGGATACTGGTAAATTTACTGATACGGTAAATGGGCAGTGGCCGGCACTGGACGGTCATGAACTGCCGATTCGCATTACCGGCAATTCTGATGATTATATTACCTATGACTGCACAGTAAAGGTTAACGGTAAACTCCATAACATGAGTATCCTTTACAATAACGAGACTGATAAATATTCAATTACTGGCATACAGAGAATCAATGATAACGGAGTCCCTGATCGAAGCGGTCGTTCATTGAAGGAAGGAGATGAAATAACAACAGTTTTTTATGCTGAGACTTTGCTGGGTAAAGATGAAAAGACTCCTATTGATCTGGAAACCTTCAAATACAAAAAGAGCATGACTATAGAGGATCAGGATCTAGGCGAGTCAAAACTTATATACAATTTTGTATTTAAGGATTCATACGGTAATGAGGCGTCATCGGAAATGGTTGTTGCAGAAATTAACGATGAAGGCAATATGGAGGTTCAGAGTCTCACTGATTTTATGGAGGAGTATAGTGCCGCCTTGAACGGTTCAGATAATGAATCTGATGATGATACTGACAATGAAGAAGTTGGTGAGGCAGGATGATAATCGTCAGTCTCTTGGGGCATGAGAGATACGGTACGGAATGCTGATTGTTAAGAGCGTTCTGTACCCTTTTCTGAATTGTCCTGTTGTAAGAAAGAGTGTCGTTGTATGGAGGAAAGATGAATTCCGCAAGAGTGTTTCATACTTTGATTTCCGTTGCTTTTGGCTTGTTTGGCGGTGGATTTGCTGCAGCAGAAACTGTTGTTCCGGAAATTGGTGAAAGTAGGGAAGGGGATGCTGTGACAGTCTGTCATAACGGGAAAGAGTGCCTTGATTTAGCAAGAAAGGCAAAACATGATGAAAAATATCAGCAAGCCTTTGATTACTGTCAAAAGGGGTGTTCATTTCATGAGGCTGGAGCCTGCTATAATCTAGGTACGCATTATCAGAACGGCATCGGAGTAGACAAAGACGATACAAAAGCCTTGATGTACTATGAAAAGTCCTGCGACTTAAATTTGGCTGATGGCTGTTATACAGTTGGAAGATACTATGTAGTTGGTGAGACTGTAGAAAAAAATTTCAAAACAGCTCTAAAGTTCTATGAAAAAGCATGTGGACTTGGTGATGGTGAAAGCTGTTACAATGCTGGCGTTATTTACGGTTCAAATCAGATGAATATGCAGAATTTTTCGCTGTCTAGAGAGTTCAACAGGAAGGCATGCAGTCTGGATTTTGCCAAAGGTTGTTATAATCTCGGCAAGTTGTATGCTGACGGCAGTGGAGGAGAAGTCGATTTTGGTGCTGCAGCTTCCTTTTATGATAAGGCGTGCAGACTGAAAGACAACTTTGCGTGTAATAATCTTGCGTTGCTTTATTATACGGGCAGGGGGGTTGAGAAGGATTCTTCTCTGGCTGTTCAATATTTCAAGATGGCATGTGATATGGGGAATAATGCCGGGTGTGACAATTACAACAAACTCAATACCAGGTAGACGGTTTGAGCGATTATTCTTATGTGAGCATACTCTTTCAAGAAAATTAAATCAGTCATGAATGAAAAAGAGAGACTGCAAGTCCCTCTTTTTCCATCAATCAGTGACATATCCTCTTACTATCTCACCTTACCAGTGGATACGGGATTGCCATTTATTAGTAGTTATTTGGTTCAACAGGGTCTTTGATCCAGAAGATTATCAGTATGATGATACCGATAACTGGAATAAATGCAATTAACTGCCACCATCCGCTTTTGTTTGTATCATGAAGCCTTCTGCATCCCGCACCGAGAGCTGGGAGGAGGAGAGCTAATGAAACCAGGAATGAGAGTATACTTGCATTATCACGTAGGAGCAGGCCACCGATGAATCCGGCTACAAAGTATATGATTATCTGAGCCAGATAGAACCACCAGAACTCCGATTTAGATGCTCTACCGCTAAAGTTGCAGTATTTTTTAACCAAACATGTATTTACAGCAGTTTTGAAATCCATTTTTTATTCCTTGTTAAGTTTTTTATAACAACAATTAAAGTTAAAAATTAACTTTTTAATTGCAAATCGCAGCAGTCACCGAGGAATTGTAATTCCCACGATAAAATGCTTTTTTAAACCGAATCATTTTACAATGAATAGTACAGTTCAAATTCCAAAGGATGAGGAGCCATTCTTACTCTGTTTACATCCTGCATCTTCAATTCAATATACGAAGTTATAAAGTCCTCTGAGAATACTCCTCCCCTTGTTAAAAACTCGTGATCAGCTTTAAGTGAATTTAAAGCTTCTTCAAGAGAACCGCAAACCTGTGGCACATTGGCTGCTTCCTCCGGAGGCAGATCATAGAGATTCTTGTCCAGTGCATCGCCTGGGTTTATCTTATTCTGAATACCGTCAAGTCCGGCCATCAGCATTGCGGAGAATGCGAGATACGGATTGGCCATGCAGTCAGGGAATCTTACTTCAACTCTTGTAGCTTTCGGCGACGAGACAGCCGGAATCCGTATTGATGCCGAGCGGTTGGAGGCTGAATAAGCAAGCATAACCGGAGCTTCAAAACCAGGAACCAGTCGCTTGTATGAATTTGTAGAAGGATTGGTAAATGCATTTAGAGCCTTTGCATGCTTGATTATGCCACCTATATAGTAGATAGCCTGCTGCGAAAGACCGCCGTAGCCGTCACCTGCGAACAGATTTTTGCCGTTCTTTCCCAGGGATTGATTGCAGTGCATTCCGGATCCGTTATCACCGAAAATCGGTTTCGGCATGAAGGTTGCGGTTTTATTATGCTCATTGCAGACATTTGTTATTACATATTTCAGTTCCTGCAGTTCATCCGCCTTTTTGGTCAGGGTATTGAATCTTGTAGCAATTTCATTCTGACCGCCGGTGGCAACTTCATGGTGATGAGCTTCAACAACCATTCCCATTTTTTCAAGTTCAATACATATGGCGGAACGGAGATCCTGTGACGGATCTACAGGAGGAACCGGAAAGTATCCACCTTTGACAAATGTTCTGTGTCCAAGATTTCCCTGCTTGTATTCTGTTCCGGAATTCCATGCACCCTCTTCTGAATCAAGTTTGTAGAAGCATCCGTTCATCTCATTTGCAAAGCGAACATCGTCGAATACGAAAAATTCAGGTTCAGGGCCGAATATCACGTTGTCAGCTATACCTGTTGATTTAAGATATTCTTCTGCCCGTTTTGCTATGGAGCGAGGATCGCGGTCATATCCAACCATTGTCTTAGGTTCGAGGATATCGCAGCGAATGAATATGGTCGGTTCCAGATAAAAAGGATCCTCGTGCCATGTGGTAATGTCCGGCATAAGAAGCATATCTGACTTGTTGATTCCCTTCCAGCCCGCTATGGAGGAACCGTCGAACATCTTACCGTCTTCAAAGAAATTTTCATTTATCTGACTTACCGGAATAGAAATATGGTGTTCTTTTCCTTTGGTGTCGGTAAAACGGAGATCCAGAAATTTAATATCCTTTTCTTTGATTGTTTGCAAAAGTTCCTGCACTAGATCAGATGTTTCTAACATTGGGGTATGTCCTCTGGTGTTGTTGTGAGATTACTTGAGCAGAGCTGTTAAAAATGTTCAACCGGCACAAAAATCCTGTTCTGATAGAAACTGGCTGCCAGCATGAGCTAGTTAAAAGAATGTTTAATGCTTTTTCTTCCATGAAGCGCTGCATCGTAGTGGTAATGTAGTTAATTTTATACCTTTATCACAATTTTTGCTATAAATTACAGTCAGATAAGGTAATGATTTGATGAAAGCAGGCTAGGGAACAAGTCAGTCTCTTGTTCTGAAATTGCGTATATCTGCTGCATAGAACTATTAGATCCGTGGAGTATTCTGCGCTGGATTAGCGGTTTCCGGCAGAAACTTTGAAACAAGAAATTATGTCCGCAACGGTTAAACCCGTAACCGGGGATTGATAATAAATTCCTTTTTAGAAATTTTTATGCAATTTCTCTGCACATCCTTGAGTCTTCTGCAATAATCATTATTAATGATCTGCTATGAAGATCACAGAATTAAGTGTAAAATACACTCTACTTTTTATGCTTTACAGTAGTTAATGGTCTGATAGTTTAGGAATTGGCTATACGTCAAATAGAGGATTTTATGTTAGAAAAGCTTCGTAATATTGCGATTATTGCTCATGTTGATCACGGTAAAACTACACTCGTGGATAAACTTTTAAAGCAGTCTGGAACTCTTGACCGTGCCAGTGCCGATCAGGAAAGAGTTATGGATTCGAATGATATCGAGAAAGAGCGCGGTATTACAATCCTTGCTAAAAATACAGCCATTAACTGGAATGGTTACCGCATCAACATTGTTGATACTCCGGGTCATGCCGATTTCGGCGGAGAGGTAGAGCGCGTCATGTCCATGGTGGATTCAGTGCTTCTGCTTGTAGATGCCGTTGACGGGCCTATGCCTCAGACTCGTTTTGTTACCCAGAAGGCATTTGCTGCCGGACTTAAGCCTATAGTGGTAATTAATAAGATTGACCGTCCGGGAGCCAGACCTGACTGGGTTATAGATCAGGTATTTGATCTGTTTGACAATCTGGGAGCAAGTGATGAGCAGCTTGATTTTCCTATTGTTTATGCATCCGCACTTAACGGCACTGCCACACTGGATCTTAATGATCCAAAGGATGATATGACGGCTTTGTTCCAAGCTATCGTTGATTTTGTTTCCCCACCTAAGGCAGATCCTTCGGGAGCTTTCCAGATGCAGATTTCTCAACTCGATTATTCATCGTATGTTGGAGTAATCGGAGTCGGTAGAATTATGAGGGGTACTGTAAAAACGAATATGCCTGTCACTGTTGTAGGAGTTGACGGAACGACCAGAACTGGTCGCATAGGACAGATTCTGGGATATCTGGGATTGCAGAGAAGTGAGGTTGCCACTGCTGATGCCGGCGACATTGTTGCAATAACAGGACTTGGAGAACTGAAAATTTCCGATACTGTGTGTTCTTCTGAATGCGTAGAGGCACTGCCACCTCTGACTGTTGATGAACCGACTGTGTCCATGACCTTCCAGGTAAATACGTCACCTTTTGCAGGACGGGAGGGCAAGTTTGTTACTTCTAGAAATATTCTGGAGAGGCTTCAAGAAGAACTTAAGCATAATGTTGCTCTGCGCGTTGAAATGACAGATGATACTGACAAATTCAAGGTGTCAGGTAGAGGCGAACTTCATTTGAGTGTGCTTATCGAGAGTATGCGTCGCGAGGGTTATGAACTGGCAGTATCTCGCCCTGAGGTCATCATTAAGGAAATTGATGGTAAAAAGATGGAGCCGATAGAGAATCTGACTGTTGATGTGGATGAGGGCAGTCAGGGTGCAGTTATGCAGGCTCTTGGTGAAAGAAAGGCCGAACTTGTGGATATGGTTCCTGATGGAAAGGGCAGAGTTCGCATTGATTACAAGATTCCATCCAGAGGACTCATTGGTTTCCAAAGCGAGTTTATGACTATGACTTCAGGCATGGGTTTGATTTATCATACCTTCGACAGTTACGGAGAGTACCGGGGCGGTGATATCGGCTGCCGTAAAAACGGTGTAATGATTTCCAATGCCACCGGTAAGGCTTTAGGGTATGCTCTGTGGTATCTGCAGGATCGCGGATACCTGTTCATAGGTCATGCAGCAGAGGTTTACGAGGGTCAGATTATAGGAGTCCACAATCGTGACAATGATCTTACGGTTAACTGCCTAAAGGGTAAGAAACTTACTAATGTGCGTGCTTCCGGTACAGATGAGGCTATTGTTCTGGTTCCTCCTGTTGTTTTATCTCTTGAGCAGGCGCTTGAATTCATCAACGACGATGAACTTGTGGAGGTTACTCCTCAGTCAATTCGTCTGAGAAAGAAACATCTGACTGAAATCGATCGTATCAGAGCATATCGCGGGGCTCAGGGACACAATCCTTCATCTCTCGAGATGAAGTCGTAGTTCTGCTTCTTAAGGTCCTCTTGTAAAGGAGGCGTGTTATTTGTCAAGTCAGAGTCATGAAAAAGACTCTGATTTTTATTTTTCTGACATTTGTTGCAGATATGCCATTAAAGACTAGAAAACGTTTTGTTATACGCAGGGCAATAAGACGGTTGCTTAAGAAGGAAATAGTACCGGGGCGTATTCTTATTTTAGGAATATTCCTTGGAATTCTGACCGGTTTGGTGTGTGTTGCATTTCAGATTATTCCAGATTTGATTGCTGTTTATCGTTTGCAGTGGTTTCGGTCTCAAACAGGATCCTTTACTGCTTTTCTGGCTGTTTTTGTTGCCTCCGGTCTGCTTGCATCTTTTGCTTTGTTTTTGACTTTCAGATTTGCTCCGGAGGCAGGTGGTTCTGGTATTCCGGAAATTGAGGGGGCTCTTGATCACAGGCGTCCTGTTCGCTGGTGGAGAGTGCTTCCTGTGAAACTAGTCGGAGGAATAGCTTCACTTGGTTCAGGTATGATCTTGGGCCGGGAAGGTCCTTCAATTCAGATTGGAGGCAATTTGGGAAAAATGGTGGCTGATTTGGCGCTGCTTCCTCGATTTCACTCCATGGCTCTTTTGGCCGCTGGTGGCGCAGCAGGTCTTGCTGCAGCCTTTAACGCTCCTCTTGCCGGTATTTTGTTCGTTTTGGAAGAACTCAGACCTCAGTTTCGTTACAGTTTCCTCTCCGTTAAGCTTGTTGCAATAACGGTTGTAACTGCAACTGTTACTAGAAATTGTGTGCTGGACGATGAACCAGTGTTTTCCAAACTGCCGGTTTTTTCAACTCCTCCTGTTTCTTCTCTTATCTGGTTCATTGTGCTTGGCTTGCTTGCCGGGTTAATGGGTGTGTTTTTTAACCGCTGCGTTGCTGTTTTTCAGGATTTTTATCTCAGACTTCATTGTGGCAGATTGTTGAGAGCGTTGCCTGTGATTTTCATTTTGGCAGGTTTTTGGGGCATTTTGTCTGTAACTGTTCCTGATGCTGCTGGTTCAGGAATGATGTCTATCCCTAAATGGATCAATGGCGGCGGTTCTCTGTCTTTTCTGGCATTTCTTCTTGTTTTCAGAACCATCGGTATATTGCTGTGCTTCTGTAGCGGAATTCCGGGAGGCATATTCGCACCTAGTCTTGCGATAGGTACTCTCCTCGGTGCAATCTTCGGTATGATTCTGTCTAAACTGAATCTGCCATTCATTCCTGAAACCGGAATTCTTGCCATTACCGGCATGTGTGCGATTTTTGCAGCATCTGTCAGAGCTCCCGTTACCGGAATTGTTCTTGCTACAGAGATGACTAATAATTTTCAGTTTCTGCTTCCGATGATGGTAACTACACTGACAGCAACTCTTGTGGCACAGAAGCTTGGAGGTATTCCTATCTATACCCAGATCCTTAACCGCACGCTGCGACTGGCTGATGAGAAGCATAAATCCATTGAAAAAATTCATTAAGATTGAAGGGAAAGCTTTCTGATTGTTCATACTGCTTTTCTTTTTTTGTGAAATTAGGTTATTTTTCCGTTTTCTGATGAGTACTTTGAGATAATAATGCTCCAACTGCTGATAAAATGATAGTCGTCTTTCTGCTGGTTGTTTTGCAGATGCCACGAATGTTGTTCTAACTGTTAATTGGATTTTTTATGAGTTTTGCGACTAAATTGTTTTCAATTCCTGTTCTTGGGCGATTTTTGCTTTTTAATAAGGCACTTGCTCTGCGTTATATTCATGATCGTATTACCGTTGAAGCAAGTCATTTAGCATATGTTACGCTACTTTCTCTGGTCCCCCTGGTAACAGTTTTGTTTTCAATGTTGTCAACTCTTCCTGTTTTTGAATCAACCAAGGCTCAAATAAAGGAACTGATATTCAGTAATTTTGTCCCTGTATCAGGAGATATTTTAGAGAAAAATCTGGAAATTTTTACTAGAAACGCCTCAAATACTACTATCATTGGTGCCATAGCACTTCTGGTTGTATCAATGATGCTGCTTCAATCTATAGACAATTCCATTAATCATATATGGAAGTGCAAGGCAAAGCGTCCGATTGTAACCACGGTTTCAGTTTATTGGATGGTCATTACTTTGGGACCGATACTTACAGGCAGCAGTTTGGCTCTTACTTCTGTTGCGGTTTCCTATCACGTTGATGAAGGTCTCGGTATAATCCCGTATCTTCAGAATAAGGTTATAACTATTCTGCCGGGTCTTTTTTCCTTTGTAGCATTGCTTCTTATGTATTCTGTTGTGCCAAACCGTAAGGTTAAGGTTTCCTATGCTGCAATCGGAGCCTTTGTAGCAGCGTTTTTCCTTGAACTTGGCAAGAGAGCCTTTTCTCTTTACATTTTATATTTTCCGTCATATCAGAATATATATGGTGCCATAGCTGTGGTTCCTATTCTGCTAGTATGGATTTACGTAAGCTGGCTTATTGTTTTCTTTGGTGTTGAAATACATGCCTGTCTCCAGGATATGTTTGATTTGAAACAGAAGGAAAAAGCTATGTATAAGCGCGACGGTTCTGTGATGACAATAGCCCAGGAGGAAAAATTTCTCTCTGATGCTATAGAGGGAAATACTCAGTGCAGATGTAGCGACAGCAAAGGAGAAGATAATACAGAAGGTTCTGATTCAGAAACGAATGAGCTCTCTCCGGCTGATTCAATCCGCGAGAACGTTAAGCGCAGATGCGGGAACGAA
The DNA here is from genome assembly GCA_016284235.1 of Succinivibrionaceae bacterium. Classification (GTDB taxonomy): domain Bacteria; phylum Pseudomonadota; class Gammaproteobacteria; order Enterobacterales; family Succinivibrionaceae; genus UBA2804. The sequence goes on along the minus strand of JAEEOK010000059.1, from coordinate 99,489 downwards.
GAAAATAAATAAAAAAAACGGTCTTTGCAAATTCCATTTGAAACGGCGCTGTCCATACCTTTGAACTTTGGATCAAGGTGTTACCTTCAGCAGTATTTCATTTCAGAGATAACGCAGGTAACTTTATGGACACAAAACTCCGAGTATCAATTGTTTAGAGGATGATACGACAGCATCGAGGAAATCCTGAACTCTTGCAAATTATTATTTCCTGCCGATGAATTTTGCTTATTTGGAATAAATCATCCTGGATATTTCCGACTGGATTTTGTAAAGAACCGTAATTTTTCTTGAACAAAACAAACTAATTGCTAATCGGGACGGAATTGTGATACTACCGCGATAGTATCGTAATTCATAGTGTGGTTCCATTTGTGTTTTTTTTTACATTTTAAAATGGGACCACATTTTTTATCTTCAATATGAAGAGTGAATAGATCTACCTGGAACAGGTGCTATACAATTTCCAACAGGATTTTGTAAAGAACCTTAAGGATTTAAGACCTAATGCTTTTATTATTCTGATTTCTGTAGTTTTTCTCTCCATTCAATTTTAAAAGTATCCCCAGACGTTGGTTTTTCATGGAATTGTGCTGAAAAATTGTACAATTTGCTGATAGCATCGATTGTACCTTCAATTTTGTTTACTTTATTTTCGTGTTTAAATCTGATCTCAGCTGATTGCGCCATCAGGCTTTTCCCTGAACTGAGACTCTGGATCCAGTTTGTTTTCAGGTTTGAGCCTTCTGAGTCCTTCATTCCCTCAATATCAAAATTGCTGATGAATACGTCTTTGAGCTGCATCGTGCCGTTATACTCATATGAGCCTTCATCATCACCTTGCTGTTTTCTTTTGATTTTTATTTCAAAATTAGAATGTCCAACGGTCTGGTGACCTTCAAGCCAGGTGTTAAGATAGTCAAATCCTACATCATCTCCGGTTAAGTCGATTTCAAACTCGTTATTGACGGTGTTCAACATTCCTGAAACTGAAACACTGCCTTTATTTACAGTTGCAATTGATGAATCAACAGTAATCTGCCCCTGGGTATCAAGAACGAAATTAGTTATAAGATTTGTAATTTCAAAATTGGTCAGATTTAATTCATCAGCAGTGACATCTATGCGGGATCTTCTGTTCGCCGATCTGATTTTGCCGTTTCTGTAGATTACGTGATTCATAAACAGAGCGGCATTTTTTATAAGTATCGGGTTATATTCATTCATGGAATCGTAGTACAGATCCTGAATGTTTACCACTCTGAAGTTAATTTGACTGAAAGGTACCAGATTCAGAAGCTGTACTTCCTCGGAGAAATCGGTGTCAACGAGTCTCAAATCTTTCATTGTCAGTTCGTGAACATCGAGAATTCCTGTTTCCTGATTATATTTGATGTATGTTTCTATATTACCGGAGCTGTACCCCGTGGAAAGAAGGATGTGTGATATAGGGTTGCTCAGCGGCTGACTTATAGCCACCGACGCATTATCCATTTGCAATTCCTTATAGTTAAGCTGACGGAACTGTCCAAGGACGCTTATGTGCTTTAGCTGGTTGTCCTTTACAGAGAGGTCATTGACTATTAGGTTTAAATTACGAACGGACAGCATCAGATCCTGAAGCTCAATGGAACAGTCATTTAGTTGTGCATCATAGATATCGAACTTCCAGCCGGAAAAAGACTGGATTGATTCAAAATCTGTAGTGGTCGCTATCTTGTTTAGTTCCAGTTTTTTTACTGTGATTGCATGACTTTGAGGGTTGATTTCAAGCTGACTGTTTACTGTTCCGTCTTTGAAATTTGCCCTGAATTCGTCAAAAGTTATTTTCTCTTCAGTATAGTGAAAGGTCGTGTTGAAGCTGTGCAGAATTAGATCATTGAATTTAATCCTGTTTGCAAACATATTAACGAAGAAGTTTTTTGGTGTGTTTATTCTGCCGTTGCGGACAATATCCAGATTGCTCAGTTCAATAATGCTGTCATCTATTCCCCAGTCTTTACTCTTAATACTGAAATCTTTCAGATGCAGATCCTTTATGGTTATGTTTTTGAACAGATCCGCTTTACCCGAAGGAGCCGGCAGCAGATCCATGTTTACGCGGGCATTTATTATTTCAATGTCATGAATATAAAGCTCTTGATTTATGATTTTTTTGCTGTCAAATTCAACGAATATCTGATCTGCTTCGATTTCGTTGTTTACCTTTACATGCTTTAGCAGAATTTTGTCCGGATAAATCGGGTTGTAACTGACGTTTTCTATAGTTACTGAGTATCCTGTCTGCTCCTTTATCAGATTTACAAGCGGTTCTATAATGTAATTGCTGCGGAGATACAGGTAGGAGCAGGCTATAGTGATAAGCGCCAATAATCCGAGGATTATTAATATTCTGGAGACAGTTCTCATGAAATTATCCTAATTTGGTTAGGCGTTGGTGAAAGTAGAATCAGCTCTGGTCCATCTTTCTATCAGTTTTTTAGCCGTTGCCAGGTCGTTGTCTGTAATTTTTCTGGCTAGACTGTTGGCTTTTGAAATGACAGCCTGATCCTTCAGAAAATCGGCAACTTTCATTCCTGCAACGCCGGTTTGCTTTGTTCCAAGGTATTCACCCGGTCCCCTGATTTCCAGATCCTTTTCCGCTATTTTCAGACCGTCGCTGTTCTCACACAGATATTTCAAACGTTCAGAAGCCGCGGAAGAAAGTTCAGTAGTGCTGTAAAGCATACAGAATGACTGTTTCTGGCCGCGTCCTACGCGTCCTCTAAGCTGGTGAAGCTGTGCAAGGCCAAGTCGCTGCGGATCCTCAATAACAATTATGTTGGCATTAGGTACATCAACTCCGACTTCGATTACTGTTGTTGCAACCAGCATATCTAGATTTCCGTCCTTGAAGTCCTTCATTACCTGCTGCTTCTCTTCACCAGAAAGTCTTCCATGAACTAGGCCTATTTTAAGTTCCGGTAAACTCTTCTTCAACTGGGAGTACTCGTCTTCAGCTGCTGCACAGTCAAGTATTTCAGATTCTTCAATCAGAGGACATACCCAGTAGATCTGCCATTTTTTGTTTATGCATACGTCTTTTATTCTATCAAGCAACTTGCCGCGCGAGGTATTTCCTATGAGCTTTGTTGTAATCGGCTTCCTTCCTGGTGGCAGCTCGTCTATTGTTGAAACATCAAGATCTGCATAATTAGTCATTGCCAGGGTTCTTGGAATCGGGGTTGCAGTCATTATGAGCTGATGAGGAAGACGGTTTCCCTCCTGTCCCTTGCTTAATAGTTTAAGACGCTGCTCGACACCGAAACGATGCTGTTCATCAATGATAACGTATGCCAGATTCTTAAAATCAACCTGCTCTTGAAAAAGAGCATGCGTCCCGATTACGATTTGAGCTTCACCGCTTGCTATCCTTTCCAGTGTTTCCTTCCTCTCCTTTGACTTCAGACGCCCGTTGAGCTGCACTACAGATATCCCAAGCGGTGAAAGTAGTGAAGTGAACTTCTGATAATGCTGACCCGCCAGAATTTCTGTAGGTGCCATTATTGCTGTTTGATATCCGTTCTCGATGGCATTGAGCGTGCTCATTGCAGCTACCAGGGTCTTGCCTGAACCTACATCTCCCTGTAACAGTCTAAGCATGGGAATGTTGGCTTTCATATCTGTATCAATTTCACCGGTTACTCTTAACTGGGCTCCGGTAGGCACGAAACTTAGCGAATCAAGCATCCGCGCGCGCAGGATCCCTTTACTTTGCAAAGGATACGATGAATAACTTCCGTTTGCCGATCGTGCTATGTATACAGCGGCTGTGTTTGCTGTAAGTTCTTCAAGCACGATACGTCTTCGGTAAGGGTTTGCCGGATTGTTTATTAAATCCATTCCAAGATCTTTGGGTACCTTGTGCATGTGCTTTAATGCATCAAGCAGAGTTATACCTCCCGTCTCCTCTGGAGGAAGGAGTTCGTCCAGGCCTTCCTTTTCCGCTGTTTTTAGCGCAGTATCCACAAGCTGGGCTATTTTTTCGGTTTTGAGTCCTTTTGTAACAGAGTATACAGCTGTGAGATTGTCTGGAAGATTGAAATCGCTCATTGACGATGCAAGCCAGTAATTGGGATGCTTCATGCTGCAACCGAAAATATTACTTTCTATGGTGCCGAAACACAGTATAAATTTATTTTTTTCAAATTCTTGTATCTGGTTCGGGTAAAGATGCCAGAAACTCAGTTTCAGTCTGGTTTCATTTTCGTCTGCTATGGTGCATTCCAGTACCGAACCTATTCTGGTGCTTTTGGTCTGGAGGTTAAGTATTCTTCCTCCGACCAGTATCGGCACCCCAGGTATTGCTGAGTCTATGGGCGTAATTGTAGTATGATCTTCATAACGAAGCGGCAGGTAATAGAGAAGATCAGCCAGTGTGTAGATGGAGATTGCATTCAGCTTTTCTGCCATTTTTTTTCCGACTCCGGAAATTTCCGTTACAGGATCTTTCAGCATGATTTAAATGATCCTTTTAACAAACAGGTGAAGCTTCAGTCTGAAAATCTTTTTCAGATAGTTTTGAATCCTTTCCGGAAAATCCTCAAATTTTTCCAGATTTGTCCAGTGTGTGATGCGGGTAGTATTGCTAAGAATAAAATCCAGTTCTTTTGAAAATGAATCCTTCATAAGATGTTCCGGATCCTGAATAAGAATTGCATTCTCAAAATCGAGACGCCATGCACGCGGATTCAGGTTGTTCCCAGTGATCAGGTAGTAGTCGTCATCAACGTAGATACCTTTTACATGGTATGTATTAGTCCCGTCTTTCCACATCATTATGTTCAACTGTCCGTTGTCGATATATGATTGATTTTTGCGACAGAATTCTCTTACAAATCCCTCGTACAGATATGGAACGGCGCCTACACGGTTGAATGGCTGATCCTCCGGAATATAAAAATCATTGGCGACTTTGTCACCGATTACCAAATTGATTTTGATTCCCTTTTTCAGCAGCTTTGTTATTACGCGCTGGATGTTTGCAGGCATATTAAAATAAGGTGTGCAGATTGTAATTTTTTGTTTTGTCATCTGCATAAGGGAGAGAATCGTTCTGTTCAGCCGGTTCTTTACATTGCCGAGTCCGCACAGCGGAGTCATTGATACACATCCTTCCTTTCTGGCTTCGGAATTGATATGGTATATCGCTTTTTTGAGATGTTTTTTAAGTGAACCTATCTGATTGGATATTTCTCCCGCTGATGGAATATTATCCCTGGTTAAATCTTGAACGGCAGCTGCGTTGAGGAGGTATTTGAGCAGAAATGCCACCATGCAGTCTGCTAGAGGTTCATAAACTATTTTTTCATATCGATCCAGACGGTATTTGTTATCCTTGTTCAAATACACGTTGTTGATGCTTGCACCGGAGTAGAGAACAGTATTATCAAAAACGAATCCCTTAAGGTGAAGAACACCGAACATTTCTTTTGATTTTACGGGAACTCCAAGAAAAGTAACATTAGCTGACGGATAGCGCTGAGAGTACTCTCTGTACATGATGTTGTTTCCGCACTGCCGGCCCTTTCCAATCAGTCCACGCTGTGCACGGTGGAAATCTACCAGAATGTAAACCTTAAGTGAAGGACATTTACTTGCTCGAAGGTAAATGGCGTCGAGAATCTCGCGCCCTGTTTCATCGTCCTGAAGGTAGAGGGCGGTAATATATATTCTTCGGCTTGACGTCTCTATTAAATTTAAAATTTCCTCACGAAATCTCTGTGGAGTTTCTAATATAGAAAAAGAGACTGCAGGTACAGACATTGCAGGCAGTCTGCCGATTGTATCCTTGCTAGCCCGGTATATACTAAACATCATTACTCCATTGTTTCACAAAGTTCAATGTTATCACAAAAACAGAACACTACAAATTGCCGTTAAATCTCGGACTGTTTTTTGTTTTTAGGCTCGATTTGTTTGGTAGCTCCTATGAGCCACCCTATTTCCTGATCTGTCAGATAAGGCTTGATTGTATCCCTAACCCTCTGATGATAATCATTCAGCCAGTCAATTTCAGTATCAGTGAGAAGTTCTGTGTTTATAAGTCTGAGATCAAACGGAACAAGAGTAAGAACTTCGAAGTTCAGCATTGAAGGAAGGTTTGGATGAGACATGACAAGCAGCTCGTTTTCACAGCGTATTCCGTATTCTCCTTCCTTATAGTAGCCCGGTTCATCTGTGACTATCATGTTAGGGACAAGTTTTGCATCATCGGTACCACTTTTGCTTGATATGCGGTGCGGACCTTCGTGGACACTCAGACAGTGACCGACTCCATGTCCGGTTCCGTGGTTGTAGTCAAGACCGACGTCCCAAAGCTGTTTTCGAGCAAGGATATCAAGCTGGTAACCATATGTTCCCTGCGGAAATACAGCTTTGGCCAAGGCTATGTTTCCTTTAATCACTCTTGTGAAATTGTTTTTCATTTCATCTGTCGGAGTGCCTACACATACTGTTCGTGTTATATCTGTTGTTCCGTCGTAGTAATGACCGCCTGAATCGATAAGGTATATGGCGTCACTGCCCAGCCTGCGCGGTGTTTCTTCATTTTCATGGTTGTAGTGGCACATGGCGGCATTTGGTCCAAGAGCTGATATAGTGGCAAAACTAGGCTCAATATAATATTCCTGATCCTTCCTGTACTTTTCCGCCTGTTTGGCAATAGTGGCCTCGGTTTCGTCGGATTTTGTCTCGCAGCGACGGTCAAGCCAAGCAAGGAAACGGCACATGGCTACACCATCCTTAACATGTGCCGAACGAAAACCGTTTACTTCTGTACTTGTTTTTATGGCACGCGGAAGTTCACAAGGATCCTTGATGTTTTCAATTTGAACATCAGCTTTCTTCATTACGAGAATTGTGTGTGCGTTTGTGGTCGAAAAATCGGCTCCTATTTTTAGGTGGTCTTCACCGAGACGCTTGAGTGTTTCATCCAGACGACTGAAGTCAAAAATTGAAACATCATCTCCGCATTGTTCAGCAAATTTCGTTTCTATAAGCTTTTCACTGTCTATGAACACATCAGCTGATTGATTGCTGTAAATGATTGCGAAGCATCTGACTATCGGCAGATAAGGAATGTCGTGACCCCTGATGTTAAGCAGCCAGTTTACAGATTCACAATCTGAAACAAAAAAGGCATCGAGTCCAGCGTCATTGATTTTTATTGAAATCAGCTCGCGCTTTTTTGCACTTGTCATACCGATAAATGTTTCAGGGAATATTATTATCTGCTGCTTTTCTTCCTCAGGTCTGTTTCTCCATATCTGATCGATTAAATTTTTCTTTGTGGGAACAAGTTTTATGTTTACTTTCTGAAGTATTTCCGATGCTGCCAGATACCATCTGTATGAGTGCATGTTGGAATCAAAGGCAACCGTGCTTCCCTGTTTAAGTGTCGCAGCCAGGTGATGTATAAGTGTAAGAGCTCCCTTTTGGTTATCTATATCAAGAACTCTAACGCTGTCGGCCACCTGCTTTTTGGCCTGAATGGAATATCGTCCGTCAACAAAAAGATCGATGTTGTATGAATCAACAGGAGTGCTGTATATGGCACAGCATCCCGCAGATCCTGTAAATCCGGTTATGAATGCCAGCCTTTGAGATGAAGGAGGAATGTATTCTCCTAGAAATTCATCAGAATGAGAAACAATTAAGGCGTCATATTCCGCATTGTTCATCAGTGTGCGGATTTCAAATATATTCTTTTCGTAGAGATCTACGTTGAACATAGCAAATTCCTTGGTAATTGTCGCTGAAGTGACAGAATTTTATTGCATCGGGTAACCTTAGGATTATTTTACTTCCTCGGGAGAAAACGGATTTTCGTCCTTCGTACAGTTTATTTCAATGTCGTCATGCTTGTCTTCTTTAGTTACAATTTCTACTGTCCCCGCTTCAATGGTGTTTTCCATGATTACTGAATCGCTGTTCCCGTTTTGTGACTTCTTTTCATCGAAGATTTTTTCAGATGAATCGATCTCAGATGATAAACTGTCCGCCTTTGCGTTTAAAGATATAACCTGATACATATTGCCGTTTGTATCGGAGTAGATGTTCGGAGTTCCTGTTTCAAAAAGTCTCAGTTCAACGGTAAAAGGCTTGGAGTAGAGGATCATTATCACTGCCACAACGAGCAGTTCAAGAAGAACCATTGTCCATGTCACTGTCTGAATGTATGGATAAATTGACGGGATCATGAAATTCACGGCAATTATCACTCCAAAGAGGGGAGTTACGGTTCTGTGGATGAAACCGAATGTTTTTGACAGCTTTTTATGATTGTCGATCTGCAGTGAAACCGGAAGGATGGCTATTGTGTAGGAGATGGTAAGAAGAATTGCAGGTAATGCAAAGCGGTGTGCGAATTCGATCCCCGTCCAAATTCTCAAAAGTACTATCACCAGAGTTGCAAAGCAGAATGCGACACCAATCCAGTCGTATGGGATTTTTCTCTTTTTGCAGCTGTCGTGAATTTTCAGACAGAAAATACTGTTTACGCAGTAGCACTCAATTGCAATGGCAGTAAAAACCAGCTGAAGAAAGTTTTCAGGATACTGACCGGTAATAATCGCACTGACGGTGCTTAGCACACAGATGATGACTACCAGAATCATTCCGTATACGAATAGGCGTTTAAGTTTAAAATTTTTATTGTTTAAAAAGGCTGATAACGTCATTGTGTATCCTTCTTTTCTTCCTTAACAAGCGGGAATGTTATATTAAAGCATGCTCCGTGCAGAGGTGGTTCCAAATTGCGACATTCTATTTTACCATTTAACAATTGTGTAGTTAAATTGTAGATGATATTGGCTCCGAGTCCGCTGCCGCCACGGCCGCGTTTTGATGTGACAAACGGTTCGTAGATTTTATCCAGAATTTCAGGATTTATTCCTGAACCGTTATCCTGATAATCAATTGTTAGATGGTTATCCTTTGATGTTATAGCTATTTTGATCTGCCGATTGGATTTGTCCTTGTCATTTTCATCCCATGCGTGGTTTGCACTGTTCATTATCAGATTTGTGTAAATTTGCGTCATGACGCCCGGATACGAAAAGATATCCAGGTTTTCCGGACATTCAACGCAGATTTTAAGCTTTTTCTTTTTTACAACGTTGGATAAACTGATGAGCGTCTGAGAAAGGTTTTCTTTAACATTAAACGTATAACTAACGTTTGAAGAACTGTCTACAGCCACTTGTTTGAAGCTACGTATAAGTTCGGAACTTCTTTTTAAATTTGAAGTAAGAATATCGTCGGATTCAACAATTACATCAATAATGTCCTCCATTGCTTCACGATCGAGCTCAGGCTCCTTTATAAGCTTTTGCAGCTTTTTTATCTGTTCAGCTATCAGTGTGTATGCTGTTACTGAAATTCCTAGAGGAGTGTTTATTTCATGAGCAATTCCGGAAACCAGTGAACCCAGGGATGACATTGTTTCGGCTTCTATAAGCTGTTTTTGTGTTTCCTTTAGTTCCTGGTTGGCAAGGGTCAGTTCTTCGTTTGTGGTTCTCAAAGTCTGGGTTCGCAGAGCAATTTTTGATTCCAGATCGTTATTTAAGCTTATAAGCTGATCCTGAGTTTCTTTCAACTGAGTAATATCATAACCGAAGGCTATGTGGTATTTAAGGTTGTTTCCTTCATAAAAGGGTACAAAACTCCATTCCATATGCAGACAGTGATTTTCCTGATCCCTCATGGTCAGTTCTTTGATTGTTGTGTAGGTGGATGCTGTAATCTGTGCCCTGATCTCTTCTTTTTTCTCTTTCTCTACGAAAACATCAAGCCAAGGTTTGCCAACTACTTCAAATTCAAGATATCCTGTAAGCAGCGTTGTAGCTGTGTTGATAGATATAATTTTAAAGTCTGGATCCAGCCGGCATATAATTAAATTGCAGGAATTCAGCAGAGTGGTGGAAAAATCCCGCTGGTTCTTAAGAGCCCTGTTTTTTAGATCGTTGGATTTTATCTCACTTGATATGGTTTTTCTCATCATATTGATGGAATTAACAAGTACATCCAGTTCGTTTCTGAAAATGTCATCCTTGCGGTTCGGAAGTGTAAGGACTTGATCTATTGTGTCTACAGAAAACTCCTGGGTTTCGTTTACCAGATATCTAAGATGCTTGATAATCAGCGAGTGTACAAGAAGAAGTATGGTTGCTGATATGGATATTGCTACAAACAGACTTAGTGATATGATCAGTGCAAGTTTTTTTTGTACATGCTTGGCAATGTAATCGGGATTGGAGATGATTTCCACCTGGGCAATCTGAGTGGTCCCGTCATCAGAGAAAAGAGGTTTTGTTTTAATAATCGTGTTATTAAGACTAAGATTAGGCTTCTGTCCGCGGATGATTTCGGTATTTTCCAATTCGGAATCTTCATTTTCGTTGTCATATATGAATAAATCGATATATGCTATTGATGGATGTTCGATCAGACCGTCCAGAATCAAGGAAAGATCCTCTCCATTCTTGTTGATTATGGCATGACCAATGAAATTTTTGAGCTGATCGATGAAAGTGTCTATATCTCCGGAAACTTCTTCCTTATAGTGTTCATTTTCATGATACACTTGCATATAGGTTGTTACACACGTCAGTATGAGTATTGACAGGAAGGTGAGAAACATCATTTGGACTGACAGTCTTTCATACAGACTTGATTTCAAAAAATTTTTGATTTTTCCCAGAAACATACAATTCTCTTAGTTTTTCTTTGCATACTCAGTCTGATTTTATTAAATGTAAAGATTGAATTCTTATGATCAGTTCAAATAATCTGCTATTTTTGAACTGTAAGCTTGAGTTATTGCTGGCGTGCGGTATAAATACCTTTATCCGACCTTACCGGATTTCCGTTGGAGAGCGAAAATAATCATATCTAGTCTTTGTTCGTAACATTCGATGGGTTTAAGTGAATAGAGTAATGTATGTACAGGTCTGATCAGAGGCTTGTTATTGAGGTGTTTGATGAGTTTGAATAATAATTATTTGTTAGAAATTAACGGGTTGCCTGAATTTTCAAAAATAAGGCCTGAGGATGTCAAGGATGCTGTTTTGACTCTGATAGAGCAAAGTAAAAAATGCATAGAAGAGACTCTGGACAGGGTCGAAAAGAGCGGTGAGTACACATATGAAAACCTTGTGAGACCACTGGATTTGGCAGATGATCGTTTGAATCTTGCATGGTCACCGGTAAGTCATTTGAACAGTGTAATGAATACAGAGCAGATGCGTGCGGCACATGATGAATGTTTGCCGGCACTGTCAGAGTACGGAGCTTATGTCGGTCAGAATAAAAGACTTTACGAAGCTTATAAAAAAATGATGAGTAATCCTGCGTATGAAAAGCTTACGCGTGCACAGAAGCAGGATGTTGAAAATACTATGAGAGATTTCAGACTTGCAGGTATTGCTCTCAGTGAAAAGGATCAGGCTGAATATCTTAAACTCGTTACGCGGCTGTCGGAACTCAGTTCCATTTTCAGCAATAATGTTCTTGACGCAGTGAATGGCTGGTTTTATCAGGTTACTGATGAAAAGGAGTTGTCGGGTTTACCGCAGTCGGCTCTTGCTCTCGCCAAGGAAAATGCAAAACAGCGCCAGCTTGACGGGTGGGTGTTCACGTTGGATTTCCCGTCATATCTTCCTGTCATGCAATATGCTGATTCATCTGAACTTCGTAGAATTTGTTATGAGGCCTATGTAACAAGAGCATCGGATCAGGGGCCTGATGCAGGTAAATGGGACAACGGTCCCGTACTTAGGGAAATTCTTGATTTACGCTATCGTCTGGCAAAACTTCTTGGTTTTGACAATTATCCGGAGTATTCCCTTGCCGAGAAAATGGCTGAAAGTCCGAAGCAGGTTATGGATTTTCTCTTGGATTTAGCAAATAGAGCAAGAAAGCAGGGTGAAGAGGAGGACAGAGAACTAAGAAAGTTCGCTGAACAAAATTACGGGTGCAGTGAACTTAAAGCATGGGATCGAACTTATTATTCGGAAAAGTATAAGCTTCATCTTTATAATTTTTCCTCAGAGGAACTGAGGGTTTATTTTCCTTTGAATAAGGTACTTGAAGGACTTTTTGAAACCTGCAACCGTTTGTTCGGGATTACTGTTCGTCCGCATGAAGGTGCTGTAGAGCTTTATCACAAGGATGTTACATTTTATGATGTGTTTGATGCTGAAAACTCCTTCAGAGGAAGCTTTTATCTAGATCCGTATGCCAGAACAAGCAAGCGATCAGGAGCATGGATGGATGATGCCGTTGATCGTATGATTATGCCGGATGGGAAAGTTCGTCATCCCGTGGCCTATGTTGTTTGTAATTTCAATCCGCCAATTGACGGTAAACCTTCTCTTCTGACACATGATGATGTGACTACTATTTTTCATGAGTTCGGTCACACTTTGAATCTCCTGCTCACAACTGTTGATGTTCATGGAGTTTCCGGTATAAACGGAGTTGCGTGGGATGCTGTTGAACTTCCAAGTCAGTTTATGGAAAACTGGTGCTGGCAGTCGGAAGCTCTGAAATTTATTTCTTCAAATGTGGAGACGGGAGAGTCTCTTCCGGAAGATAAACTGAAACTTCTTCTTGATTCTAAGAATTATCATTCGGCTCTGTTTATTTTAAGACAGCTTATGTTCGCATTGTCTGATTTCAGATTGCATCTTGAATATGATCCAGTTCTTGGAGACAGAGTCAGAAAAGTTATAGATGAAGTGAGAGATCTGGTATGCGTGGATAAAATTCCTGAATTTAACAGATTTGAAGATTCGTTCCTGCATATTTTCTCTGGAGGCTATGCGGCCGGCTATTACAGCTACCTTTGGGCCGAGCTTCTTTCTTCCGATGCTTTTAGCCGGTTTGAGGAAGAGGGAATTTTCAATCGTGAAACTGGTTTGGATTTTTTGCATAAGATTCTTGAAATCGGTGGTTCGATTCCTTCTATGGAACAGTTTAAAAACTTCCGCGGAAGAGAACCGAGGATTGATGCACTGCTGAGGCACAAGGGTATTGTCGGTTAAAAACAGCCGGTTAATCTGCTTAATGTATATTTCTGGGCAGCGGTTTTTAAAGCCCTGCCCGTGTTATTCCTTTGTATCTTCGGTATTATGCGGTAACGCTGTTATCTGAACACAAAGGTGTGCAGTCTTTTGATTCGAATTGTTCTTCATGCCCAGGTGTAGCGGATGTTTTGCTCTGACATTAGTACCTTTACTTCAAATTTTGCTGATGTGAATTGCTGGTTCTTACGGAACTTTGCTGTTTGGTGACGGAAATATTCTTCTCATGGAAAGTGCAATTTGGATACAATAAAAAAAGGAAGATTTTCTAATCTTCCTTTTTTTATGCGTAAAGGTTTTTATCAAGCTATTCGATTATTTCAGCAATGATATTTCTGTTGACCCTATCTACATTTGTGATGCGAACATTTATTTTCATGGCAAGTTCGTATTTTACTTTGCCGTGATCGTAGATTCTGCCTTCTTCATTGTTGGCTGCAATTTCCGGAATTTTGTCAGGATTAATTACAGAGAAAGGAATGAAAATGTTGGCTCCGTGTTCTGTAATTTGAGCCTTAATGCCGCCACGGGATATATCGTTAATTTCTGCCTCGTATGTTGTTATATTACAGGAAGGTTCAACTATATCTATATAGAGCCAGTCGTTGACATCACGTTCAGCATAGCGGTTGATTCTTTTAACTGTATTCAGTTTAGAGAGTACCGAATCAGTTATTTCTGCTGTTGGTTCCGTTCCTGTAATTATTGATTTTATGAGTCGGTGGTTGATCATATCTCCGTATTTTCTGATAGGAGACGTCCATGTTGCATAGCTGTGCAGACCTAGTCCGAAGTGCTCCGAAGGTGTGTTTACAATTTCTGCAGGGATCTGAAATTTTCTCAGTCTCATGTCAAGATAACCTGTAGGCTGCTGTTCGCAGATGGTGCGGACGTGGAAGTATCCATCCATGGTTTCAAGCTCTTCCTTTGTAACATCAGTGATGTTGTTCATTCCGAGAATTTTAATTATTGTATCCAGTTTGTCATGATCAAATCCTGTATGCTTGTTAAAAACGCCAGTGCCTATTTTTTTTGCAAGGAAGTTTCCTGCACACTCATTAGCTATGATCATGCATTCTTCCACGATTTTATTTGCAGTTCTGCGGTATTCGACAGTGATCCCTATAGGTTTTCCCTGCTCGTCGAGATCAATTTCGTAATCCGGCTTGTCTTTGAAAAGTACAGTTGTTTGCGATCTGAAGATTGCTCTGGTTTTGGCAAATTCGCTGAACATCTGCAGTTCAACTGCTATCACTTCGTCTGGTTTTAGATTTTCACTTGAACCTTCCTCCAGAAGATCAGAAACGTCATCGTATGCAAGGCGGGCATGTGATTTGACAGTTGCCAGACAGAAGGAGCACGGATCACTGCCTCTTAAAGAGCCGTCTTTGTTGACGCTGATTCTGGCAACAAGGGCGGGGCGTTTCTCGTTAGGCATCAGCGAGCAGACACCTTCGCTCATAATGTGAGGAATTATCGGTATGTTGTATCCTGGAAGATAGCAGGTAAAAGCCCGCTCGGCAGCTTCCTTGTCCATATCGGATTGTGTTCTTATGTACGCCGTAGGATCTGCAATGGCTATCCACAAATCCCAGTAATCACCGTGATCTTCAATACTGATAGCGTCATCCATATCCCTGGTGGACGGACTGTCGATAGTGACAAACGGAATATTTGTCAAATCGGATCTCTCAAATCCGTCTATTATTTCCAAGGACTGAGGATCAGGCGGACATTTCACCGGAAGATTATACTTTCTTAGTGAAACAAGCCATGGAACTTTAGCATCATCTTTCCTGGCAATAAATTCCTTGACCATGAGACTTGCCTGCTTCCCCTGCTTGATCAGTGGATGGTCTCCGAGTTCGACAATCACCCAGTCACCGTCTTTTGGTTCAATTTGCCTTATTGTATTAGGTACTTTGGTGAAAATCTTTTCTCTATATCCAGGGCTGTCGACGTTAACGTAGTAATTATTATCCTTGGTATTAAGGTAGATTCTGCCAGGAATTGATGTTATGAATGGGTTAATGAGCCTATATGGAACCGCGTGCTTTCTTCCCTGCTTGTCTGTTACGATTTTAGCTGTGATCCTGTCACCGTGAAATACTTTTTTCATTTCCGCAGGTGGAATGAAAAATGAGTCACCGCTGTTTGTTTCTAAAAAACCGTAACTTTTTTCTGTAGATCTTACAGTTCCGTCTCTCGTTTCAAAAATATCTTTTTGTTCGTTCTGAGTCTGCTTATTGCCGTTTTTATTTGGTTTTCCGGCATTCATTTTGTCTTTTAATTGCTGAAGAGCAGCGAGTGATGCTGAATCTAACATTTTTTACCTGCTGTATTTGAAATGTATTTTCTATCTGTGTTGGTGCGTAGTCATAGAACCTGAAAACAGTATGCTGAGGACGGAGAGTCTTGTCAGTCGGTGTGTTTCATTTTTTTATTAACCCAGGATGTAAACTCACAAATGAAATTTCTATGATACTAACCTTGCAATTATCTGTTACTTACAGTTTCTGAGCATTCCTGTAATCTGCCATTAGTTTGTAATATGGGAGCAGTTTCGCGGAGGATTACAATTTTGAGAACTCCGCTAAACTACTCTTCCTAAAGAGCACTGCTATTATAACCTATGTGCATGTTAAAACACATTTTTTTAGACGTGGAATAAAGAGGCGAAGACTATTGCGGACTGTACATGACTTTCCCGATCTGTTTGTTTCTGCCGTTGATCCTTGTCAACTTTATAAACAGCGGCGGTTTCGAAGGTTAACGAATTTTCATTTTAACGGGAGTAAAGTATTCGGCTTTTTTTTAATCATCAATCTCCCATATGACTGTAAGCAGCGAACGATCAATTTCAGCAGTTCCCGGTTTGAAAAGATTGTATTTGAAGTAGCGTGCACAGTCTATTCCATATACAGTGAAGTTTTTATTACGCTGTCCGAGTATTTGAAGGTTGTAGTTTCCAAGTTCAGATTCCATTGCTGTTTCAAGAACTGTTTTTATGTTCAGCGGGTGACACATTTTTACTAGTTCATGAATTTTGCTGAATCCGCCTACAAGCGATGGCTTTATTACTACTGTCAGATTCGGCAGTTTGCGCCATTGATCAAAGGTATAGTAGTGAAGAATTTTATCTATGCCTACTGGTATGTTCGTGCTTTGGGCAACAGCATTAATGTCCTCAAGGTTGTCGCACATGTCCTCTATGTAGAGAATATTGTCTTTCGGAAGGTGATTGATCATTGTGTATGCTTCTTCACGCGACCATTTCATGGACGCATCCAGGATAAGTTTTATGTTGGGTGCTTTTTTGCATATTTCCTTGATCAGTCTGAGTTCATCTTTTAATGAATACTGACCGACTATCAGTTTGGCAACTTTAGGATAGTCACCCAGCATCTGAAACCACTCATACATGATTTGCTTTGGAGTACCGAGAAGTATTCTGTAGGTTTTGCTGAATTTTGAGTAGAAACTGATATCATAACTTATATGCTCGTTCATGCAATCAATACCGAATTGCACTGATGGCAGTTTCGGTTCATATTTTTCATTGTAGTTGAGCGCTTTTAAATAGGTTATGGCTTCGTCCTGAGCTGCCTCAATAGTTTCAAGAGAGTGGTATGGTAGCGGGCAAATTTCTCCCCAGCCATCATATCGTCTGATTATGAGGCCAGATCTGATGGTTGCGTTATTACAGTTTGGAAGTGCCTTGATTAGTGGTAAGTCGTATCGGTACAGACCCAGTTTCATAGATAAAGCTCCTGATTTGCTCATTTAAAACATCTGCAGAAGATTTGATTAATTATTGATGTATCAATTTTACACTTTTATCGGCATGTTTTTTATTGTCTTTGAGATTTTATTGTAAAGAATTGAGAATTTGACACGCCCAATGCAAGTAAAGGCGGGAGATTCTTGCTTCATTAGTTTTTCAGTATACTGCTTCCGGCAGTTATTATTGATGCCTATATGCTTTTTCCTTCATAACCGCTGCAGGCAGATCACAGTCTGCCTGACTGATAAAACAAAAGATCTGATAAAAATTCAGGAGCATTGATTTAAATCAGGAAAATTCTGCTATGTTGCAGAATCAGAATTTGCATAGCTTGATATTATTTTTGCTACCTCGTTAGGAAAAAAATAGTGCACGTTGTGGCTTGCCATAGGTATCTGGTAAGGAATGAAATTCGAAAAGGAGTTTTCTCTTTCTGCTGCCTCTCTGAATTTTTCATCGAGTTGACCGTATATGTAGATGACAGGAAAAGGAAGCTCATTTAGTCTGTCGCGGAAATTTTCCATTCTTGCAACAGATGTAAGATCAAATTGAACCGCAAGTTTTTTGAAATCTTGATGGCGCCGTTTTTTTATAATCGTTTCTTTCTGCTGTTCAGTCATTCCGTTGAATCTTGGCTGGTTATACCAGTTTCGGAGTATTGTTTCAGGTGGTTTGAGAGCAAACTGCGACGCCCACATAAGATCCCTGCCTTCGCGGATTTTTCTTTCCTCATCCGTTATTCCGAAGGATGCACTTTCTATGAAAAGTCCCTTGATGTGCGGATCCTTAGTCAGAAAGGAATAGAAAATAGCCATGCGTCCGCCGGTGGCGTAACCGTAAAGTACATAATCTCCGGATATTCCTAACTCCTTCAGCTTGCTTTTGATGTAATTTACGCTGTCGTAGTAATTTGCCGGCTCATTATTTTGATGACCAGGGAGAGAAATGGAATGGCTTCTGGACTGAAGTTCAACGGGCAAAGCCTTGATAACCTTATCAAAATCATGATAACTGCCGAGAAAACCATGAAGAAAAACTAAAGATACCTCATCAGAAAAAATTTGCATTTTATTGCCTAAATGGAAGATATTGGTTGTTTTGTAAATTGCGAGCATTGTACTTTATGTGGAGATTTTTTAGTTTTTTTCTCGGTTTTAAATATGAATAATGCACTCTTAGTCACATTTTTCTAATATGCCGTTCTTTATTGGTGATGCTTTATGCTATTTTAATGCATTACTTAATTATTATTTAGAGTGGCGGGGTTTGATATGAGTGATAACTTTGATCCGGATAAGGCACAAAATAAATCTTGCTGTATCGGCAGCAACGGCGACAGTTATGTTGAATGTACCGAGTGTGGTGCTACAGCCGAGATTGGAACTGTTATAAAGGCTGGGGATGATGTGTTTGTCGGTACTGTAAATTCTGATAATGCCCAGGCGGCATCTGAACTTTATGAAAAAATATTAGCTCTGGCTCATGATATATGTAGCGAGGTCAAGGCTGAATATTCGGATGAAGATGGTGGCAGAATAAGAAAGTATAAATTTATTTTTACATGTACTGCGGAAAAGATGATTTTTGAACTGCGTTTGCGCAATCTGAGATAGTTTGCAAACAATAAAATGAAATTTCTGTCCTGTATTCGAGGCTTTTTTCTTGGATTTTCTCTTTTTCTACCTGCAGAGTCTTTAGCCATTGCC
Source organism: Succinivibrionaceae bacterium (assembly GCA_016284235.1). Classification (GTDB taxonomy): domain Bacteria; phylum Pseudomonadota; class Gammaproteobacteria; order Enterobacterales; family Succinivibrionaceae; genus UBA2804. The sequence goes on along the minus strand of JAEEOK010000059.1, from coordinate 80,875 downwards.
TCAATGACTGATTACTACACCTACGATTTTGACAAATTGGTGGAAACAGGTGTGATCCGTGTTCTTGTTGTCTACGACGGTGTTAACTACTACTTCGTTGATGGTCATGAGGACGGATTTGCCGTAGCAATGGGAAAAAAGCTTAAGACTTATATCAATGACACTTATCTCAAAGATCGGAGTACTAAGATAGATGTTCAGTACATTCCTGTGAGATCCGATCAGGTATTTGCCATGCTTGAAAAGGGTGTCGGAGACATAGCAGCCAGTTTTATTGTTCCTACGCAACGCTTAAAGAATGAAGTAGCCTTTACCGATCCTTTTATTACTGAACTTCAGGAGTTTATTGTCACAAAAAAAGATGCTCCCCGAATCAACAGCATAAAGGAAATTTCCGGTAAGAGTCTTTATATCAGAAAATCGTCTAAGACGTATGAAACTCTTCGTGCGTTAAATCTTGCTTTCCGTACAATGAACTGGGCTCCGGTCAATATTGTTCTTGTACAGGAATCGATGCAGGATGCCGAACTTATTGAACGGGTACAGAATAATGAAATTACGGCAACAGTGGTCAATTCTGCACAGGCAAAACTCTGGGAGTATGTGTTTCCCGGTATAAGAATTCATGATGAGTTTCCTATCAGCAGTCACAATTCTATGAACTGGGCTGTCAGACACTTTAATTATCACCTTCTGAATGTGATCAATAAGTTTGTTTCGCTGTATAACCAGAATACAAAGGAAGGTAAAGCTTTAATTGCTACTTATTTCAGACCTCTGGCCAACTCTGCTGCGACACACACCAAAAAGCAGAGTTTAGCTACAATGGGAATGAAGTTTGAGGATTTTCAGAGTTTTAAGAGTGTCTTTAAAAAATACGGCGAGCAGTACGGACTTGACTGGAGAATGCTGATGTCGCAGGCTTATCAGGAGTCGTCATTTAATCCTAATGCCAAATCCAAGAAAGGACCGGTTGGTTTATTTCAGGTTTCTCCTACAATGGCTCAGAATTTTCTGGTTGAATCAACAGATGAGCTCCACACCATAGACGGCAATGTTAAAGCTGCTACTAAATACTTGAAATACATTATTGATAATTATCTTAGTGACAGTTTCTATCTTGATAATCAAAATCAGCTGGCTTTTGCACTGGCTTCCTATAATGCCGGACCTGGTCGCATAAAGTACTACCGAACTCTTGCTGAAAGAAGAGGATTGGATCCCAATATATGGTTTGGAAATGTTGAGAAAATAGTTTCTGAAAAGGGACTGAGTGAGACCGTTCAGTATGTATCGTCAATATTGAAAAGATATCGGGCCTTTGTTCAGTCCGAGCAGGCCGTTAAGAAGAAGTAAAGCTGCGGTTGCCGGATTGTCGCTTTATCTGATCGTGCCGTAAAATACCGTCCTTCAGGGTGCGGTTTTACGGCATAAAATTGGGTATGGTCTTTCTTGCTAACAGAGATAGGCTTCGGCTTTCTCAATGAAGGCAAATCAGGCTGGAGTATGGCCGGTCGGCAGCAGGAACCCGCTGAAAGAATCATGCAGCGGGCTGCGGGAACTGGTAGGAATCTCCCGCCTTTAGGCAGAGAAGAATGTCAAGTGATCATATGATCATGTGCATACGGATGTTCATTCACCCAAGGGGAAGTAAAGAATTAAGTTACCGCGGCATAAACCGGCAAAAAGCAAATTGCAGAGTGGCTGCGGAAACGTGATGACAGAAAGAAGTGACGGCAAATTCGAACCGGTGAGTAGAAACCGCATTTAGGCTGACAGGCTGGGCAGGTTGGATAAAGTGGATAACAACTTGAAATCCAGTAGCAGTATGAACTTGCGGTCTGCTACGGTGAAGCCGGCGTGTCTCCGGCGCCATACAGAACCGACAACCTCCCTGTTGCTGGATTAAAACATCCGCGTCGGTAACCATCAGAACCTATCCGGTCAAATTGATCCGGAAAATTCACTGCTTGCCTAATCACGCAGATGTCAGAATTTCAGCAAGTTCGTTAAGACCTTCACTGGCCTTATTGATTTGCTCAACCAGTTTGGAAGGATCAATATCAAGTTTGCTGGTAATGCTGCTTGGGAAACGCTTTACTATGACATCGGCAGGCACGCCAGCATTTACAGCAAACTCCACAAAGATTGCAAGTCGTATGATCAGAGCTCCCGGATTAGGATTATCATATTCCATAGGATTTAGGTGCTGCTCTGTTGAATGAACAAAAAATTCAGGAAGTTTCCAGCGACGCACAAGTTCGGCCCCCAGCTGACTGTAGTCATATCCTATCATTTCTCGTTGGGCATCAATTTTGCTGCAGCCGTTTGCAACTGACGCATTGATGAGCTCAGCTTCCGTTGGAAAGCACTGCTGGACCAGCAGTTCTCCGATATTGTGGATGAGAGCGCATGTAAAAGCAGTCTCAGGATCAATTCTCTTTGATTCCTTTGCGATGCTCTTTGCCAGAGTTGCAATTTGGAATGTATCTATCCAGAACTTGTTTTTGTCAAAACTTTTAGGTGTTTTAAACGTGTTGTTAAGGGCGGTAGCAACCACAAGTGAACTTACCTGCTTGAATCCGATTCTGATAACAGCCTGATCGATGGATGTTACTTCGACACCGCGGTTGTATACGACTGAATTTGCCATCTTAAGTACGCGGGCAGATATGCTTTGATCCATGGATATTTTTTTTGCGATATCTTCTATTCTTGCATTTTCGTTAGCAAAGTCCTGCATGAGTTCGTGCAAAAGCGCCGGCATGGTAGGGAGCTGCTTCAATTTACTGAATATATCGTCTAATGACATACGACACCCCGTTGCGTGAAATTAACACTTGTCTGTGAGTTACTACACCAGAACAATCTGATAAGAGATCCGTAACTGTTTCTTGTTCAGTTCCTGACCAGTGATATCTGGTAACGTCCTCATCCTGCGAGAAAAACAACCACTCTAGCGGTTATTCTACTTGCAATTTAATTCTTCATCTAGTGTTTGTTGTCAAAAATCGCAGAAAAGTATTTGTCCTTTCAAATAATTTGTGATTGAAAGATTTATCAGACGGCCTGTTCTGAAAGGTGTATTCTTTGGCTGTATCATCTGTATTTGTTACGGACAGATTGTTAATTCCGAATTAGTGTACAGGATTGTTCATGACGATTTAACATACGTCAAAGATGATGAAAATTGTCTTAAAATGCAGTTGGTCAAACTTTTATGGTACAATTAGCAGAATTGTTTTTTGCACATGACAGGTTGCTTTTATCTGATACAACGGATATGTATCTGACGAATTTTTATATAGGATTCTTGTATGCAGTTCACCTTGTTTACTGACTACTCCTTGAGATCTTTGGTTTTTATCGCCTTAAAATCTGAAAATTCAAATACTTTGGTTACAATTCGGGACATATCATCTGAACTCAAAATATCCAATAATCATGTAGTGAAGGTAATACATAATCTAGGCCGGCACGGTTTTATTGAAACAGCCAGGGGTAATCACGGCGGAGTGAAACTTTCAAGGCAACCTTCAGAAATCAATCTTGGCGACGTTATATCTGCCACTGAAAATTTTTCGTGTATGCTTCATTGTGAGCACAATGACTGTTGCTTTCATGCAGTATGCCTCTTTCAGGGTATTATGCGCAAGGCCGCAAACGCCATGCTCAAGGAAATATCGGAGCATACTCTGGCAGATCTTCTTAGTGAAAAGGACAGACTGAGTCAGGCACTTGAGAATTCTCTAGCGTCTGAACAGAAGTAGTTTTGCAGTTCTCTCTCATAAAGCGGTTATTTTGCTCCGATTCTCCAGAACATCGGCACTATAAGCACCATTACTGTCAGAATTTCAACACGTCCGCAAAGCATGTCAAAGCACAGCATCCACTTAGATAACGAAGGAAGTTGACCGTAACTGCCTGAAACAACCTCCGGTGATCCGAATGAAGGTCCTACATTAGATATCGCGGAAAGTGAAGAAGTGATTGCGACAACCACGTCGACGTTTTCAATTGCAAGGACCATACTGCTGGTGATAAGCAGGAAAATGTAGCTGAGCATAAATGCGACAACAGATCTTATCAGTGAATCATCAATCCTGTGTCCCTGATATGACTGTGCAACTATTGCATTGGGATGAAGCAGTTCCTGGCACTGCTTGCGAAAGAGAATATCTATAATCTGAAATCTGAAGAATTTAATACCTCCAGACGTGCTTCCGGAGCATCCGCCGATAGGGAGTATTATTAGGATAATCAGGGTTGCTAGAGCTCCCCACGAACTCCAGTTTCCCAGAGAAAATCCTGATGTTGTTATAATGGACACAACATTGAACAGTGCGTATCGAAGAGATTCCTCAAATGCAAAGGATTTGGAAAAAAACAGCACTGATGCAAGTACAATGCTCATTATCATAATAAACTTCATGTACCCGATTACCTGCTGATTCTTAAACAGGAGCGATGGACTGCGGCGTTTGATGCTTTTAACGAACAGCATAAAAGGAAAACTGCCCGCAAGCATAAATGCAATACATACCCATTGTGCATTAGGTGAAAAGTATGACATTGATGCATCATGAGTTGAAAATCCGCCTGTCGCGGTTGTGGTAAATGCATGGCAGACCGCATCAAAAATATTCATGTCACACATGTAAAAGCATGCACAGCAGAGAATTGTTAGTATGGTGTATACGGATATGATGCTTTTTGCTATTGTTGTTGCTTTAGGCGTGTCCTTGTTTTTTTCTGAAGCTTCAGACTGGAACAGTTTCATACCGCCGACATTGAGTTTTGGCAGCAGTGCCACGGCAATAACAACGAATCCGACACCGCCTATCCATTGAAGCATTGATCTCCATAGAAGTATGGCTGGCGGCAGTGAATCGAGATTGGAGAAGACTGTGCCACCGAAAGTTGTAAGTCCTGACATGGTTTCAAAAAATGCATCGGTATAACTGCATTCCAGCAGAAAATAAAACGGCAGGGCCGCAAAGGTACAGTCTACGATCCATATGATGCAGGTAATCAGGAAAATGTCCCTGGTTTGAAATTCAAAGCTGGTCTTAACTCCCGGACGCATGAAAAAAATGCTGGGTATGCCGGCAAGCATTATAGCTGACAGAAATTCCACGTAACCTGATGTTTCAGAAATGAGAGCATACAAAAAAGGGATCAGCATGAGTGCGACAACCTTTGATGTGGAAGCTCCCATTATGAACAGGATTGAATTTAGTCTTATTCGATCCACTATGATTCTCCTGGCTGCACCAGTTTTTCTATTTCTTTAATGTGGTTTTTATTGGTGAGAAATATTACCATTGTGTCACCGTCCTCAATAGTGTGATCGAAGCAGTTAATATGTGAAATGCCGTTGTGCATCAGTGCACAGATGGATGTGCCCTGGGGCAGTTTCACCTGCGAAACCTTTTTGCCTACTATCTGGGATGTGCTAGGTGTGCCGTGGACAACTATTTCCATGGCTTCTGACAGACCGAGTCTCATGGAATATACCTGTTTGATTTCTGCATGGCGGATGAACGTCAGCAATGCTGACAGCGTTGAAAGTTCCGGACTGATTGTTACATCAATGTTTTTGGAACATACGCCGAGAAATTCCTTATGCTGTATGGTTACGCCGGTTTTCTTTGCTCCCATGCTTGCCGCCATCATGGCGGATGTTATATTGTTTTTGTCGTCATTTGACACAGCAATAAAAAAATCGATCTTATCGATCTGCTCAGACTCAAAAAGTTCCTGCAACGAGTTCTCCTCATGGAGTACCATTGTGTTTGTCAGTTCCTGAGCGATATGCTCGGCAAGTTCTCTGTTGGGCTCAATGAGCTTTACTCTGTATTTTTTCTCCAGTTCCCTGGCAAGTGAATAGCCGATAACACCTCCGCCGTATATCATGATCCTGCGGTAGGGATTTTCCAGATTCTGAAGAAGACTCATCACTTCACGGATATGACCGGTGTCTGTTATGAAATATACGTCATCTCCGGCTTCTATTACCATACCAGGGAGAGTCTGTATTGATTTTCCGTTTCGAAAAATTCCGACAAAGTTGACCTCAACGTTACTCAGCAGATCTTTGACAGATGACAGAGGGTTGCCTACAAGAGAACCGCCATAGTATGCCGTCACCTGAATCAGCGATACATGCATATCTGAAAATTCAAAAAGTCCCTTTGCACCTGGATATTCAATAATTTTGACGATATGATGAGATACAAGGTATTCCGGTGATATTACCTCGTCAATATCTATTCCTTCAGGTGTAAACAGTTCATCCTTTTCCACCAGGTATGCTTCAGATTTGATGCGTGCTACTTTGGTAGGCAGATGATAAAGTGATGAAGCTATCTGACATGCTATTATGTTCTGCTCATCGTTTGCTGAAACGGCTGCCAGCATATCGGCATCCTGCGCGCCTGCTTCAAACAGCACTTCCGGATAGCAGGGAACTCCGCAAACAACCCTCAGATCACATTGACGGCTTAATTCTTCAAGGTTTTCCTTGCGGTTGTCGATAACAGTGACCTCATGATTTTCTTCAACAAGACTTTTTGCCAGAGCAGCACCTACAGATCCTGCACCAATGATAATGATCTTCACCGGAAAACCTCCATTTCACTATGCTTTAGGCATACAGTCCTGGTCGAAACACTCACAGGAAGCCTTTGGGTAACGGTATGAATCTGTTTGCTGTGCCTTTTCATTTCTTTCTTATTTTTGCATAAAAGAAACCGTCGCGCCCGTCATCACTCGGAAGATGCTGCGATTCGGGTATTTCCTCCAGTTCGGCATCATCTCTGTGAATGTAAAGAAAATTATTGATCTGAATCTGGTTTTCTTCTTTCAAGATTGAACATGTTGTGTACATAAGAGTTCCCCCGTGCTTAAGGAGTTTCCAAAGTGCTTCAAGCATATTCATCTGCAATTCAATCAGTTCTGAAATGTCCTTTTCTTTTCGTACAAACTTTATATCAGGGTGACGCCGGATTACTCCCGTGCCCGAGCAGGGAGCGTCAAGCAGAATTCTGTCAAACGGTTTTCCGTCCCACCACTTGTCCGGATCTGCCGCTGAACCTTGAATAATTGTAAGATTAATTCCTCTGATTTTTAGATTTTCTCTGAGTCGTTCGAGCCGCTGAGGGTGGATATCCACGGCTGTTACATCAGCATTTCCTTTTGTACTCTCTATTATGTGAATAGTTTTTCCGCCCGGAGCAGCACAGGCGTCAAGTATTCGTTCATTTTCCTTTGGTGCCATGTAAGTTACCGCCAACTGAGCCGAAGCGTCCTGTATGTAGCACAGTCCCTGACTTATACCGGGAAGCATGGACGGCGGGCATGTTTTACTGAGACATATGCCGGAGGGTTCAAGTGTTCTGCAGATATCAATGTTTTCTTTTTTTAACATCTCAATGTAGTCGGCAAGCGATATTCTGTTAAGATCGACTCTCAGCCACATGGATGGTTTTTCATTGCCTCCGGAAAGTACTTCGCGGTAGTTTTTAGGGTAATTCTTTTTAATGCGTTTAAAAAGCCATTTCGGATATGCAAATATTTCATGTTCTTTGAGGACAAACTTTTCCGCATCTGTATCTTCTGAACAGACTTTGTGAAGCACGGCATTGATAAAACCGGTACAACTGCCAAGTTTCAGCTCTCTTGCAGCATTTACAGTTTCGTTCACCACTGCATATGCTGGTATTTCTGTGTAAAGCAGCTGGTATAAGCCGCAGGCGATGAGACTTTCAAGCAGAGTGCCCGATACGGATTTGGGATTCTGCGATAATGCAGCAGTAATTGCATTCAGCTTTATATAATAGCGCAGCGTGCCGAGGACAAGTTCCTGCAGAAGAGCACGATCCTGCGGAGACAGCAAACTGTCCTCCAGCTTTAGAGGAATGTGCTTGTGAGTTACCTGATGTATTATCTGGGCGGCTTTGGCTCGGACACTTGTCATGAAAGAATTGTTCCCGGTTTAAATAGATCCTTATGCCCGTTCAGTATGTCTGAGACTTTCATAGGCTTTTTTCCTGCAAACTGAAGAGTGTTTAATACAAGAATGCCGTCTCCGGTTGAAACTTTTATTCCTGTTTTATCGGATGAAATGACAGTACCTGGTTCGGCTGAAATTTTATCTTTTATCGCTGCGGCTTGATGTATTTTGATTGTTTCATTTCCAAGTTTGAAATTAGCTGTCGGCCATGGTATGTATGCACGTATCCTTCGGCATATTTTTTCTGCTGATTCGGTGAAATTTATCATGGCCTCTTCTTTGGTGAGTTTTTCTGCATATGAAGCCTTTTCCTCTTCTTGGGGAATGCCTTTTGCCTTTCCTGAGGCTATCAGTTCAAGAGTTTCAAGAAGAGCACTGCATCCAAGTGGCATCATCCGCTTAAACAGGGTTTCGGACGTATCGGTATCAAGTATATCAATACTTTTGGTATGAATTATGTCTCCTGTATCCAGTCCCTCATTCATTTGCATTACGGTTATTCCGGTTGTTTGATCACCGTTGAATATCGAGCGCTGGATGGGAGCTGCGCCTCTGTATTTTGGAAGAAGTGAACCGTGGATATTTATGCACCCGAATTTTGGCAGATCAAGTACGGCCTTTGGAAGAATGAGACCGTATGCCACGACCACAAACACGTCTGGTGTCAGGGATGCCATCTGATCTGTAGATTCCTGATTTTTTAAACTGACAGGCTGAAAAACGCTGATGCCGTGGGACAACGCCAGCTCCTTTACAGGAGAAGCCGTTATTTTCTGACCGCGTCCGGATATCTTATCGGGCTGTGTATATACACCGACCACGTTGTAACCGTTATTCAGCAGAACTTTCAGGTGTTCAGCTGCAAAATCCGGTGTACCTCCGAATACAATGCGTAAATCCTTAGCTGGCACTTTCCGCTCTCCTTTTGTACCGCTGGTATTTGCTCAGTTTCTTTTCATACATACTGCGTTTAAGACCGGAGAGGTAATCGATGAAAAGTTTGCCTTCCAGATGATCTATTTCATGCTGCAAGCATATTGCCAGGAGTTCCTCTGTCGCATCAATTGTGTACTGCTCTCCTTTTTCATTAAAGCATTCAACCACGATATGAGATGCTCTCTCGACTTTTGCCCTGTAGTCTAGAGGAACTGACAGACATCCCTCGTCAATGGATGCAGATCCTTCCTTGAATGTTATCTTCGGATTGATAATGACCTTTTGATCAGATTTGTCTTCAGTCAGATCAATGACAATAATTTGTTTGTGTATGTCAACCTGGGGGGCAGCTAAACCTATGCCGGATGACGTATACATTGTTTCGAACATATTTTCGACAATCTGCCTTAGATTGTCATCAAATTCGGTTACCGGTTTGGATGGAATTCTAAGACGCGGATTTGGGTACTCTACTACTTTATAAATTGTCATTTGTAATCCATTGATCTAATCAATTTTGAAATGTTTAAACTTCGGATATTTTAACAAAAAAATAAACCTGTATATAGTTTGTCGGATGGTGTTGATGTTAATCGCGGGAGGTTTCGGTTAGAAATATGATAGATCGCTTCGGATTCTGTGAAAAACAGATCAGAATGCCAGATATCTGTTAGGATATCTTTTTTGTGTGGGTGTTATTTGTGATCGATGACTTAAAAGGAGGATAATGTTTTATATTGTTATTGACGATCAAAAATGATGATTTTATTCTAGCACCATGACACCCGTGACTTTTGCCATGGTATTGAGTGCTTGATGACAGTGAAACCGCTGTGACAGCTTCGTGATTTGTTGGTGATCGCCCGTGTGCGAGTGTGCCTGTTGGTGTTGCTTTGCAGCGGTTGCGAGCAGTGCCTGTACGGATCTTAACAGTTAATGTTCATTCGGCTTTCGGTTCTGTCATAAGGATAAATCAGAGATTAGGGAATAACAATAATCCGCAGTCGCAAAAAGGACTTATATGATTAAACAAAAAATTACGGCTATTTTAGCTGGTCTGCTTATGGCAGGTTTTGCACAGGCTGATGACTTGACATTGAAGGAAGGACATCCTGACACATATGTAGTTAAGAAGGGTGACACTTTGTGGGATATTTCCGGAGTCTTCCTTGAGAAGCCTTGGTATTGGCCAAAGATTTGGAATGTGAATCCTCAGGTGAAGGATCCTCATTGGATCTATCCTGGTGATGTTTTGAATCTGGTGTATGTTGATGGTCAGCCGAGACTTGTCAGAGGTACGGCAAAACTTTCTCCATCGATTAATCGTGGAAGCGGGAACGATGCCATCAAGACAGTCAATCTTGATGAGATCCTTCCGTTCCTCTCTTATGACTATCTTTTCCCTAATGGTACAAACATAGATGATTTGCCGTTTGTACTGGGTAACAATCAGTCAAATAAGAAAATGATGGATGTTTCAACCATCTATGTGAAGGGTGCTCTGACACCTGGCGAACAGTATGGTCTCTACACAGCTCCGAAAGCCTACAAGAATCCTAACGATCCGAAGGGCGGTATTCTCGGATACAGAGCAGCTCTTTCAGGTGTGATTGTCGCTGGTCGCGTTGTTGACGGTATAACAGAGGCAACACTTGTTAAGTCTGTTCGCGAGATTAATCAGGGTGACCGTGTAATGCCTCTCAGTAACGGAGGGTATGATGCAGCCTTTACTCTGAGACCTGCAAGCAAGAATTTGAATGCAGTAGTTTTAGAGAACGTGGTTGATTCCATTTATGCCGGCCGCAACCAGGTGATTGTTATCAGTGCCGGTACCAATGAAGGACTTTCTAACGGTGATGTGGTTTCTGTCTACAAGGAAGGCGTGAGAGTTGCCGGACTGGATCCTAACAATGTTGCCTACGCAGAGACCGGTACAGTTGCTCAGAAGGTTGTTTCTGAACTGTCTGAGTATGGCAAACTGCCTGATGTGGTAGCCGGTCATGCAATGGTGTTCAAGGCATACAGCAATCTCTCCCTGGCTCTTGTTCTCGATGCAAGTGAATTTATTGCCAACGGGGCTAGAGTTTCAGGTACTGATGAATAGTAATCATGTTGTGGCGGATTTATGATCCGTGCATAACTTCTGTATGATATGCAGTGCGGATTCCCGAAAGGGAATTCGCTTTTTGTTTGTGCCGGGTTTGGCAGTGCGTGACTGAATAGGAACTGCTATGAGTGATGCAAAATCAGAAGATAAGAATCAGAATTTATCAACTGAAAATATCTGTCCGAACTGCGGACTTCCCCTTGTTTTACGAAGAACAAGAAACGGCTACATATACGGCTGTCCAAATTATCCTCTGTGCGACTTTGTAAAAAATGTAACAGCTCAGGGAGTTACTGTTCTTATGGTTATGGATGAATCGCCCTGTCCTCAGTGCGGCTCACCGCTGGCCGTAAAAAAATCCCGTTACGGACTTTTTATCGGATGTTCGAATTATCCTGAATGCAACTTTATTCATGAAGAAAAGGAGGATAATCCGATTCAGTGCCCTGTTTGCGGAGGCGGAGTGTTAAGACAGCATTCAAACAAGTTCGGCAAGTCGTTTTATTCGTGTACCAATTTCAAGATATGCAATTTCACACTGAACTATAAACCGGTGCAAAGAACGTGTCCGGACTGCGGATTTCCTGTCATGATGCTGCGAATTGGAAAATCGCGGCGATATCTTCAGTGTGCCAAAAGAGGCTGCGGATATAAAATGCGGATGGATGATTCTGAAATTTAACGGACTTGTAATGTGCGTCATTCATTTCTTTTGCTGTCTTTTAAGATTATCCTGTATGGGAGATATGCACGTTTTTGAAAATAAGTTTGTTATGTCAAACTTTTAATATAACATCTTCTTTCTAGTTTGAACTAATACTACTAGTGTGTTAATTTGGATAATAGTCAGTGAAAGACTTGTTCTATGATTGCTGTCTGATAACAATTTTAGAACATGTGTAGTACTTAAAAGTATTTTATAAAAAAGAGGGTGCGGTTTATGTTTAAGCGTTCATTACTTGGTGCCACAATTGCAGCCCTGGTGTTTTGTGGATCTTTTTCTACACTGAATGCCAGTGAGATTCCTGAAACTCCGGTATCGATAGATAAGAATTCAAAGGTTCCTTTGAGAATTCTTACCCGTCCAGGTGCGGTACTGTATTCTGATGCAGAGGGAAAGAATGTTCTCAAGAGTAATCTTCCTACCTTTTCTTCATATTTTGTATATAAGAGACCTGCAGGTGAGCTCTTGGTATCAGGCAACGGCTTCTATCAGGTTGGAAGTGATGATCAGGGTACTGTCGCTGGTTGGATTAAAGGAACCGATCTTTTTGAATGGAAGCAGACATTGTGCTTGACATTCACTCATCCTGACGGGCGTGATCCTGTGCTTATGTTTGACGATGAGGATTATCTTTCCGCACTGGTTAGTATGAATGCTGACAAAAGAGTTGCCGCAGTTGACGGTTATTACAGTTCAATAGATCAGTCGGCAGCCAAAAAGAAGCCTCTGCCTTCGGATTTTCCTGTGATTTCCATGGAACCGAAGATGTCTGTAGATAATGAATCCAATTTTACTCTTATGCCTATTCTTGATTACCGTACGGTGGAGTTTGAAGGCAGAGAGGCCCGTTTGCTGGATATCGTTGCCGTCAGCAGTACTGAAAAGGATCGTAAATCGTCAGATTTGAGAACCAATACAGAATACCTTCAGGGCGCGGTTGAATCCTCTGAATCCAAGGCTGATAAACTTGCAAATTCCAAATTTGATGTGGTATGGGTTATCGATACAACTCTGAGTATGGGACCGTATATTCAGAAGGTTAAGGAATCGATGATAAAAATTTCCAAGGATATTGCTGCACATAAGAATCTGGATGGACGTATTGCTTTCGGTGTATGGGGGTATCGTGATGCGACAACCAAGGATTTGGAGTACATCACCAAAAACTATACTCCTCAGCTTCAGGGAATAAATGATTTTGTTACCACTATGGACGGCGTGAAAGAAACCTCTGTTGATTCTGTCGTTTTTGATGAGGATGTTTTCTCCGGAGTGAGTGATGCGATATCAAAGACGCAATGGAGAGATAATTCCGCAAGGATTGTCATCCTTGTAGGTGATGCACCTGGTCATGAACTTGGAAGTGAATGGAATGTATCAGGATATGATCAGGAAACTCTGCGTATTATCGCAGATGAGAGCAATGTGAAGCTCTTTGCACTTCATATCAATCCGCCTAAGACTAAAAAGTACAATAAGATTGCTGCCAAGCAGTTTAAGGCTCTTTCAAAGAATTCAAATTCAGATGTAGTTATGTACTGGTCGGTTGCATCTAATGATATTGCAGGATTTGAAAATGTTTCAAATCAGCTTTCAAATGCAATTGTAGAATATGTCTCAGACATAGTTTCACAATTCAAGGCAAGTGGAGATGATAATTCTGCAGCAGTTGCAGTCGCAACAACGGAGCAGACTGCTGCAAAACCTGCCGAGACGAATACACAGATACAGGGGCCTACCAAGGAAGATATAATGAAGACTTTGCATGCGGCGTCTGTTACCTGGCTTGGCAACGAAAATAATGTTGCAGCACCGCGTGATATCGAAGCGTGGGTGGCGGATAAGGATCTGAAGGAAAGCACCAGACAGTCGCTTGAAGTCAGACTCCTCTTGTCAAAGGCTCAGCTTGATGATATTTCAACCCTGCTCAAGGATGTTCTTTCAGCTGGAGAAACAAATCAGGTTAGTGGTGAGGATTTCTTCACATCTTTGCAAGCTGCCTCTGCTGTTGCTGCTAGAGATCCTGACAAACTGGCCAAAGCCGGAAATATAGCTGAGTCCGGACTGATTCCTGATTTTCTCAATAATCTTCCATACAAGAGTCGTCTGATGGAAATGAACAACGAGGTTTGGGAGAGCTGGGGACCTGATGAACAGAACGCTTTTCTCAGTAATCTTGAGGCAAAGATTAACTCTTACGCCGCTATTCATGATGATACATCCCAATGGATCAAACTGAATCCGGATGATGATCCTGACGATTATGTGGCTGCAATTCCTCTGGATCTGATGCCGTGAACGACTACGTATGTTTACGAAATCTCAGTCTTAACCGGCATAAGAACGGCTCATCATTTACACTTCTTGTGCCGGAGTTGAGAATCGGTTGCGGGCAGACTCTGGCTGTTGTCGGGCAGAGCGGATGCGGAAAGTCGACACTGACTGATATGCTTGCTTTGATCTTAAGACCTGACGGGGCTGATGAATTTTCTCTGCAGGGACCGGACGGTACTATTAATCTGATGAATATATCAAAGCGGCAGCAGGCTTTTATCCGCGGTCGCTATATTGGATATGTTCTGCAGTCTGGCGGTCTCTTTCCTTTCCTTTCAGTCCTTGAAAATATAATGCTGCCGGCAAAACTGCTGGGTATGCCGTCATCGGCTCTTAAAGATAAGGCTAAATCTCTGGCTGTTGATATGGGTATCGGTGATCAGCTGTATAAAAAACCCCAGTTTCTATCCGGTGGTCAGCGTCAGCGCGTTGCAATAGCGAGAGCTCTTATCCATGATCCGAAACTGGTTCTTGCCGATGAACCGACGGCCGCGGTTGACAGCGTTTCCGCAGAGGATATATGTGAAGTATTGAAGAAATCAGTAAATCAGCATGATGCCGCCCTGGTTATCGTAAGTCACGACCGCGGGCTGATGCGCAGGCATGCCGATTATGAAGTTACCTTCGAGTTAGAGCGCCGTGACGGTATAGTGTCTACTTTGCAGCCTCCTGTAAAAATAAGTCAGTCGGGAAATCTGCTTTAAAATTATAGATTATCGGAGTAATAGATGTCCAAAGCATCGCAGGTGGCATATCTTTCCTACAAAGATGTTCTGCATGAGTGGCGAATGACACTTTGCGTTATGTTTGCTGTTGCTGCAATTGCAACGCCTTTGCTGCTGTTTTTTGGTCTGAAATCAGGGGTTATGGATACCCTCCAAAAGCGTCTTCTTGGCAATCCTGTAACGATGGAGCTTCTTTCAGTCAATGAAAAGAAACTTGATCCTGCATGGTTTGAGGAACAGAGAAAGGATCCCAGAGTTGCTTTTGTTATTCCCCGTACCAGAAGATTGTCTGCCTCTGCTGAATTTTTTGTAAAGGATAAGCCGAAGCGGATTAAAAAAAGTATAGATCTGCATCCTACGGATGATGGAGATGCTCTGCTTAAACATTACAAGGCTCAAGCTCCCGGCGATGGAGAGTGTGTGCTTACGGCAGAAGCTGCAAGGAGAATAGAGGCAGCCACCGGTGATGTTCTTGTAGCAACGGTTTCCCGGGATCGCGGTTCGGTCAAAGTCACTCGTGAGTTTAGAGTTTCAGCTGTTCTTCCTGATGAAGCTGGTGCTACTCCTTCAGCGTACATAAGACTTCATGAACTTGAGCAGATTGAGTCCTTCAAGGATGGAATGGCTGTTCCGGAATTAAACTGGCCCGGCAGCGACAACATCAGCAGCCCTGTGGTACCTTCAGCCCTTCTTGTTCTCGATCGTGAACTGGATGCGGTCAGGGAGGCAATGCTGATTCAGAATACCGGATTTGTTTCGCTGAAGAAATTTCCTCCTGCCTGCAGTGATGACGGAAACAGTGAGGAAAATGTGGATAAAATGAGACCTTACCTTCCATATATCCCATGTGACAAATATGTTTATATGGTTTCAAGTGTAGGTTCTCCTTCTTCATCCTCGGATCTTTCCTCTCTCGCTGATCGTGTACGCGGTCGTTCTGATGCATATGTTTTCCCTTTTAATCCTTACCTTTCTGTTTCTGTTGGAGAAAAAAATTTCGCAATAATTCCACGTACGGCACTACAGAGGTCGGTAAAGGACGCCACGGAGTGCAGCAACTCGGCATGTGTTTTTACTGTCAAGCAGCCGGGGCGAGTTTTTGGTGTTTCTCCGGATATAGCAAAGGAAATAGGATCAGAACCGCAGACTGTCACTGTCAATTATCATGAAGTAAACTCAAGAGGCGATGTAGTAGATCGCAATGTTGAGTTTACTGCGGTTTTTGAGCCGGTTGAAGGTGTGGGTAGCAATTATGCTCTGGCTCCCATCGCATTGCTTGGACAGCTCAGCAATCTGCAGATGAGAGATTTGAGTGATTCTGAAATGACAGACGGCGGGCGAGCCTTTACTCTCAAGCGCCGCGGGTATACAGGTTTTAGAATGTATGCATCAAAACTTGACGACGTCATGGCTCTTCAGGAGAAACTTGCCGGTGAGGATATAAAAACAATAAGCAGAGCGGATCGAATTGCCGAGGTAATGTCTCTTGATTACTATCTCGGTATGCTTTTCTGGCTGATTGCGTCTGCTTCGCTTTTGGGTGCCGCATGTTGTCTGGTCGCTAATATGTATGCAGGTATCGAGCGCAAGCGCAAGGAACTGGCGATTTTGCGACTTCTTGGCGTTCATGGAAGCACTCTCTGTATTTATCCGTTGTGCTGCTCCATGTTACTTACGATCGGAGGAATTGTAATCAGTCTGATTGTATTCTTTGTCCTTGCACATGTCGTAAATTCTGCCTTTGCCGCTCAGCTTCAGGGTGACGAGAAGTTTTGTGATTTAACAGCGTTTCATTTGCTTTCAACCGTTTCTATAGCGGTGCTCATTGCTGCCTTTTCCGGTTTGGCGGCATCACGCAGAGTTATGAAAATTGAACCTTCTGAATCCCTCAGGGATGAATAGGAGAAACTAAAGTTGAGATATGGGTTTATGAACAGACTTTCTTTGTTTGTGATGGGTTTGTGTATGCTGCCGGTGTTTGGCACGGCAGATGCTGCTGATACACTGGTCCTTAACGGACCTGGTGGCACGGTTTTTACATTTCAAAAAGTCTCTGTTGACGGAGGTGCTTCACCCCTGGCGGGAAGAAAAATTCCTATGGGTGAGGATAGTTCTAATTTCCGTGCTCCCCGTACTGATATGGTAGTAGGTGGCGCATTTGCCGACGAAACTTCAAGATATTATTACATGGGAGTCTATGAGGTTACAAATAAGCAGTACAGAGCGGTTACCGGTAAGGATGTTAAGGGTGATGATGATTATCCTGTAACCAATGTTTCATGGATTGATGCGCAGAATTTTATTGATAAACTCAATTTCTACCTGTACGAGCATGAGTTGAAATCTATGCCCCGTTCCGGTGCATATCCTGGTTATGTGAGACTTCCTACCGAGGAGGAATGGGAGTTTGCGGCACGTGGCGGTTCTGCCGTTGATCTGGCTAAATTTGAGGATGATACTCCTTTTGATGAGGACGAGATATCGTCATATGAGTGGTTTTCTGGTCCGACCTCGTCTCACGGTAAAATTCAGAAGGTAGGAAAACTCAAACCGAATCCTTTGGGTCTATATGATATGCTTGGCAACGTGCAGGAAATGACTTCCAGTTTGTATCGAATAGAGTATTATCAGGGAAGAACAGGAGGTTATGCGGCAAGGGGAGGTCACTACCTTTCCGAAGAGGATGAGATTGTATCCTCAAAACGATCGGAAGAACCTTTTTATCTGGGCAGCGCAGATAAGGGAATGAAGGCTAATGTTAAGCCGACCTTGGGCTTCAGACTGGTGATCGGTGCTCCTATACTGACTGATAACAATGCCATAAATGCCATTAAGAAGGAATGGTCGAACTATCGCACAGGAACTGGTGCTGCAATGCCGGCTGCTTTGTCCGTTGCTGATGTAGGAACACAGGAATCTGTACCGGCCAATGAGGCTTTAAAACGTCTGGATCGTATTACCCAGGCTTTAGAAAAAAGCGGTTTAAAAAAAGAATATGCCAATGATCTTGAAGCAACAAGATCTGCATTGCTTAATATGGTGAAAGTTCGTCAGGATGCGGATAGAAGTGTTGCAAGGACCATGGTTAAGATAGCTTGTGAAAGAGGAATGTATCTTGCCAATAATATAGAGATTTTAAATAAGGTACTTAAGATCAAAAATCTGACTGAAAATCTGATTGAAAGAAAAAAACAATTAGAATTTAATATTCGTTACGGGAAGATTAATTATCATGAAATAATTACAGAATTGTCTAAACTTCCTAAGGAATTTGTATTGCTCGGTTTTGATGCCTATCGAGCGGATCTTGAGAAAAAGATTGCGGTGATAAAAAAATCTGACAATTCAGAGAAAAATGAAGAAATAAAAGATATTCGGGAACAGATTAAGTGCGGTAATGTTACTGTTAATCATTATCTGAGTTACGAAAAGAGTAAACGAAGCGAAACAGCCAAGTGGGAAAGTGATTATTCAACATGTCAAGGAGAAAATTGATGGAAGCTATAGGGATAAAAAAGAGCAGATTAAATTCTGCAGTAGCGGCGTGTCTTGCTGCATCGCTGGTTTTCGGCATGTCGGGATGTACCAATATTAAGGATGATTCAACCAGAACCAAGACAGAAGGTACGCTTGTGGGAACAGGAATCGGTGCCGGTCTTGGAGCCTTAATCGGAGGCCTTGTGGGCGGTGACGGAAAGGGGGCTCTTATTGGTGCAGGAATCGGTGCCGGCATAGGTGCTCTGTCCGGTTTCCTTGTTGGAAAGCATGTTGCCGATAAAAAGGAAGAGTATGCCAGCCGTGAGGACTGGCTTGATGATTGTATTGCTCATGCAAGAGATGTCACCAAAGAAACTCGTGAATATAATGCACAGCTGAAGAAGGATATTAACTCCCTGGATAAGGAAACAAGAACGCTGAACGCATCCTACAAGAAAAAGAAAGCATCATCCGAACAGCTTGCCGCCAAGCAGAAGGAAATTAAGGAACTTCAGTCTGCAAACAGCGAAGTCATCAAGAAACTTGAAGAAGAAGTGAAGAAGCAGAAGGAAGTGGTGGCGGATGCCAGGAAAAACGGCAATAAAAGAGAGGCTGCTATTCTTGATGAGGAAATCAAAAAGATGAATGCCGATATTGCCGACTTAAAGAAAGCCAACAAGAGTCTTGCAAGCTGCTCGTCAAGAGTTGCAGTCTGATGGAGGTAGTACGAATGAAAAGACAGATTAAATTTGCTTTGTGTTCTCTGACTGTGGCTGTCTTTATGACAGGATGTTCCAATATGACTGATGATCCGAGAAAGGGCGGACTTTTCAGTTACAGTCCAGACAAATATGAAAAGAGACTTCAGGAACGCGAGGATCGCCTGGCTGCAATAGAAGAGGAGCAGGCATGGGAAACCAAGAAGAATTCCGATTTACGCAGAACAAAGGCTGAAAAGGAAACACAGGTTGCAAACCTGCGTAAAAAAGTTAAAAACGAGCAGGCAAAACTAGACAGTCAGCTCAGAGCTGCCAAAAAAGCCAACGGCGGAGCTAATTCTGAACGTGTGGAGGAGTTAATGCGGGAAAATCAGCAGCTTAAGAAGGAAATAGCGCAGATAGAGGCATCTAAAAAGTCCAATGAAGCTAAACGGCAGGAATTGGAAAGACTGAACAGGGAACTGGAGGACCTCAAAGCGGAGGCTGATGCTCTCAGCAGTTTATAGTTCAATATGAAATCTTTTTTTTCAGGATTTGCCGTTCTTTTTGCCGTTTTATGGATACCTAGCGCGGGCAGCGTTCCGTGTGCGGATGAAATTGTTTCAATTCTGCAGGAGCATGCCTTTGTTTCCGGGTTGAAAGATCCTGCTCTTTTCGACGCAGATGTCATCGGGAAATTTGACCCCGAGGCTTTCAATGAAAAACTCCGCGGTGTTGACAGGTATGCTTCCTATGTACCAAGAACTTCGTTTGAAAATTTTAAAAAACTTCAAAGATCGGCTACTGCAGGAGTCGGTATGGATATCATACGTGATCGTGACGGCAATGTCCGATGCATTCCATATCCTGATTCTCCGGCGGATATGGCGGGAATCGAGTATGGGGATACATTGCTTGCGGTAGATGATCTTGTAGTGGATGATTTCGGGATCGAAGAAATAGCCTTTCTCATAAGAGGAAAAAAGAACTCTGAAGTAGTTCTTGCTGTTGAAAATTCTGAAGGCCAGGTTACTACGGTAGCAGTAGAAAGAGAAGAGAACAGTTATCCTCCCGTGGTCCGTACGCACAAGAATCCTGCTGTAATAAAAATTTTCCGGTTCGGAACCGGCACGGCAAAAATGCTGAAGAAAGAGCTTGAAGAGTTTTCTTCGGAGGACGGGCATGAGAACAGACGGCTTTTTCTGGATTTACGAGGCAATACAGGCGGGTTACTTGAGCAGGCGGCTTTGTGTGCGGCAATGCTGCTGCCAAAGGATGCAATAATCTACAGACTGAACAAGGGCGGTGATGTTACGGATGTCAAGACTGACGGAAAGAATCAGATTATAAAAAAAAGTTTTGCCGTTCTTCAGGATGAATTTACGGCAAGTTCGGCAGAAATGCTTATAAGCGCTGTCAGAGCATCCGTTAAGTCTCATTCCTACGGAACTACATCTACAGGCAAGGCCAGAGTTCAGGATACCTTTGTTCTTTCTGACGGCTCTGTAATCAAGATTACAACAGCAGAACTTATGTTCCCCGATTCTGAATATACATGGCAGGATGCGGGTCTTAAACCGGATATAGTAAAAAAGCAGATCAGACATAAACAGTGACAGGTATTCTGCAGTTAATGTATTTTTCTTAAAAAACTTCTGCGGTTTAGTCTGTAATTTTTTTTTACAGACTGAGTTGCGAAGGTTTTATGCCGGTAATGGTGAGTCTTTTTCTTATTTTAAGGTAGAAAATGCTTTGCGTAGCTAAACGACTTTTTCTTTGCTTTTCCGTATATGCAGTTTTCGGATTTAATTTGTCCATGGCTGAGGTTATATCATACGAGGCTTACGGCAGAGACGAAGTTTCAGCTTTGGGCAATCTTAAAATGACGGCATTAAGGGAGACTGTTAAAAAGCTTCTTGTTCCGGATGATATCAGAACACATTCAGCGGAACTGAGGAAGGGTTTGTTTCTTAGAGTTAACGAGTTTGTATCGGTTGGAGATGACATAATTTTTCGTGATGAAAATGGGAAGATTTTTATCACCGGTTCAGTCGAAGTGGATAGAAAAGCTGTTATTTCAGTTATCAAGGGGATACCTGGTCTTGAAAGCAGAATTCTGACTGATGAAGCCGGTTTAGCATCATCTGACAGACAGAACCTAGCGGAAAGCAAAGAGCCTGATGAAGAAGATAATGACGTGACCGGCAATGCATCATCGTTTGAACCGGAGCATCGTGCTGACAAAGAATCCTTCGCAAGTGATAAAGATGAACATCCAGCCGGAGCGTCGGAGAACGCAGCAAAAAAATCAGATGCGGGAGATGATTCTGTTAAAAAGACAGCTGATGAAGGGCTGAACAATGAGGATTCTGTTTCACTGGTTCTTACTACAGCGGGTTTTATAGTTTCGATGTTTCTGATGTAGTTTTTTTATAAAGATATCTGTATAGACTAAATTTATGGCGGGGTAAAAATGAAGCAAAATTGGTACAGAAAATTGATTGCTGTGTCTGTAATGGGAGGACTGTCGCTTATACTTTCAACTGATGTTATGGCCACATCCTATAATGTTGAAGCATATGGCAGGGATGAAAAGGCGGCGCTCGGCAACCTGAAAATGTCAGCTCTGCGGGATTCCCTCAAAACAATCATTTCAGAAAAGGAATTAAAGGATTATGCCAAAGTGCTTCGTACGGAGATTTTTCTCAATGTGGACAGCTTTGTTACTCCGGGAAGTGATCTGGTTTACGAGAATAAAAATCAGAAAGTATTTGCAAAAGGCAGTGTTGATGTTAATGAGGATGCCCTGCGAAGCAAACTGGCTTCAATTCCTGAATTTAAAAACGTGATTCACAGCGGCAGTTCTGCATCCGAATCCGTGCATACCGATCCTGTTTCTGTAATCGAGAGAAAACAGGTTATGCCGGCAAATGAATTTATCAGTATTGTAACGAATCATAAAGGCAATGAGCAGGCGATTATTGAAGCTCTTAATGCCGGTATGGATCCTGATACAAGAAGAACAGTGGAGGGAACAGAGACTGGTGAGCCTGCTATATATCTTTACATGAGTAATGGAGGCAGGGACACAGGTGTTCTTGATGCGTTTATTTCTCAGCGTCCTAATGTAATGTGGAAGGACGATGATGGTTTCAATATTGTTCTTGAAAAACTCTTTGATACGGATGATCATACGGTCGGTCGTGTTCTTGTAGAACTTAAGCCTGATTTAAAGAATGCTAATTTTAAATATTCTGCCCCGATTTCCACATACCTTGGAGGAGAACACATCCGACATTCTGGTGACGTGGAGGTGGTAAAAAATCTGCAGAGTATGATAAAACTCGGCTGCAATCCAAATGAGGTTACAGAGTCCAACGGCGGAAAACGTTTTAAACCGGCAAGTTTTGCGACTGTCAGAATGAACAGTGACAAACTGTGGTCTCCTGAAATTCTTGCCACTCTCCTGTCCAACGGGGCGGATCCTAACAGTGTGGATGAGAAAGGAAAAACAGTTTTGTTTATTGCTGTTGCAGAGAACGCCCCGGAGCATATAGCCATGCTGAGCAGATTCAAGGCAAATATGAATGCTGTAAACAAACAGGGCCGGACTCCTTTGATGTATCATTTAGAAAAGACATCTGATCCATCATCCTATGATGCACTGATCAAGGCAGGTGCAGATGTTAATTTTGTATCATCTGCCGGTGACGGATTCACTCCGCTTATAGTGGCTGTAGATGCTGATAACGCTGAAATTGTCAAGTTGCTGCTGGGTGCCGGGGCTGAAGTTAACAGGGCTGACAGTGCCGGCCTTTATCCTTTGTCGCATGCAGTTATAAACGGTTCAATGGATATGGTTAATCTGCTGATAGGAGCCGGTGCTGATCTGGCAAAGGCTGTTGATGCTCCGTTTGATTCACAGCAGACTGTTTATGAGTATCTTAAGAGCAGTGAAGGTTCAGTTGATGCAGATGTCCGAAATTTTGTATTGGAGAAGGTAAAGCACTGATCCGTTTTTTTATTGTTGAATTTGCCGGAACTGTCTGATGTTTTCTGTGACTATGAGGCAGTTTTCGGTTTTGCTGTTTATGACTTTTGGATTTAATACACGGTTCTTGGTGAAATGATTACCTAAAACTTTTTCAGGTCGCGGATATCGTTTTTGGGAGGTGTTTTTTATGACTTTTTGTCCTAAGTGCGGAAATAATAATCAGAACGACGGTCGCTTCTGCTCTGTATGCGGAGAGCCTCTTCCGTCAGTGTCTCAAAATGAGAAAAATTCAGATTGTGCAGAAAATGTTAATGACGGAAATATCAGTCTCAGCGGAACGTTTACTGAAAATAAGGGAAATGCAGGCATAGGCTGCGATCAAAAAAAGCATATTGCAGATCAGGAACTGTCAATTCTGAGTGAAGATATCAATAATATGGGGATAATGCTCATATCGTTTGTAGTGATGTGTTTTATTCCGTATATAAATACTTTAGCCTTTATTCTTCTGCTGGTTATTCTTTGTATGACCAGGTGGTCTCTTGCTTCAAGAACTGCTGATTTTTTCAGACGAAGAGAATTGTTGCAATATGTCACCTTTGCCCAGACTGGACATACTCTTTCATTACGCATTCTGATCATGTACGTAATTCTCATTCTGCTCGGTTTTATCTGTGGCGGCACGTTTGTAGTTGGAATGGTATTTCACAAGCTATGGCTTGTAGTTACAGGGTTTGTTTTTTTTGAATTGACAATGGTATTAAGTATTATCAATTCATTTATGACACTTAATATTCTGAACTGTTTTCTTAAAGTCAGAACGGTTATAGAACATCTGAAAAATGGTTTGAATGGTGAACCGGATGTTTCAACAAATGTGTTAGTTAAAGTTCTGTATGTTTTTTATTCATTGACCGCCGTGCTTTGTATGATATTGATGATTGCTCTTATCTGTATCGGCATAGTCCACTGGGACTCTGTCAGAGAAAGCATCATGCAGATAGATTATTCGAAATTGAACCAGACGATGTAGTTTAAGAAGGTTATTTTTTGCCGGAAATATATCTGGTTTCAGCACATGGATCTGCAGAACTTGTTTTCCGGCAGCAGTGTACGGATTTAGACGATAGTGTTAAAATCTGTCCGGATTTTTATTGAGGTTTATTATGTCTGAAAAATTTGTGGCTATTCTTATGGGTTCTGATTCCGATTACGCAACCATGGAGCCTGCTGTTAGTATTTTAAAATCATTCGGTGTTAATTTTGAAGTTAAGGTAACATCGGCGCATCGTACTCCTCTTGAGACAATGAATTATGTTAAGAGTGCAGAAGAGCGCGGATGTGCTGTATTTATCTGTGCAGCAGGTCTGGCAGCCCATCTGGCGGGAGCTGTTGCAGCCAATACCACCTGTCCTGTCATTGGTGTACCGATTGACTGCGGTCCTCTCAACGGTATTGATGCTCTTCTTTCAACCGTGCAGATGCCGGGAGGTATTCCTGTTGCCACCATGGCTATAGGAAAGGCCGGAGCAAAGAATGCGGCATATTTTGCTGTTCAGATTCTTGCTGTTTCAGATGCGGATCTGATGAATAAATTCAGAAATGATCGTATTAAGAATGCAGAAGCTGTTAACAAGAAGAACGAGATCCTGCAGGCAAAAGTAAAGGGAGCTTAGATTTTTGGCTGATGCTACAGATTACGAAAGAGCTGTGTCTGTTCTTTGTTCAGGCGGAGTTATAGTTTATCCTACAGAGTCTGTATTCGGACTTGGGTGTGATCCGGACAGCACATCTGCTCTCAGAAAAGTGCTGAGTATTAAAAAGCGCCCTGAAAACAAGGGTATGCTGGTAGTGTGTCATGATTTTGCTCTGGTATCCGGGTATGTGGATCTGGAAAAGATTTCCGATGATGAAATGGAGTTTGCCCTGAAATGCTGGGAGGACTTTTGCACACTAGCCATGCCGGCATCGCAGAAGGTTCATCCTCTTCTTAAGGGTGCGTATCCTACAGTTGCTGTAAGGATTAGCCGTCATCCTGCGGTTGCAGAGCTATGCTCAAGATTTAAAAAACCTATAGTTTCAACCAGTGCAAACTTAAGTGGAGCCGAGCCGGTTAGAACTGCAGCAGAGGCGGAGACCCTTTTTAACGGAGCAGCTGATTATATTCTGAAAGGCATGACATTAGGATACGAGAGACCTTCTCGTATTATTGATCTTAAGACAAGGAAAATTATGAGGAATTGATATGGATCGTTACTATGTGTTGGGTAATCCTGTTGAGCACAGTAAGTCACCGTACATTCATCGTTTTTTTGCGGATTCTCTTAATGATGAACTGAGTTATGAATCCAGACTGGTACCGCTTGATGCCTTTGAACAGACTGTCAGACAGCTGATGAAAGAGAATTTCAGTGGGTGCAATATAACAGTTCCATTCAAGGAGCAGGCATACCGTATAGCAGATGTTCTGACTCCGCGTGCTGATTTGGCAGGGGCGGTAAATACTCTTAAATATGATGACGGCAGACTAGTCGGAGACAATACTGACGGCGAAGGACTAGTGCAGGATCTGCAGCGCTGTGACGTTTCAATAGAAGGTGCCAGAATACTTGTTCTCGGAGCCGGCGGTGCGGCAAGAGGAATCATTGCACCCGTACTGGCACGTAAACCTTCAGAACTTGTTATTGCAAACCGTACAGTTTCCAAGGCTGAGAGTCTGGCAGAATATATGAGCAGTGTTGCCGAATGTGATGTCAGGGGAATGGGTTTTGATGTGTTGTCTGGTCGTTTTGATCTGATTATCAATGCCACATCAAGTTCCATAACCAATGTTGTTCCGCCGCTTCCGGAAGGAGTTATTGACTCATCAAGCTGCGCTTATGATCTCATGTATGCTCCGGTTGATACTGTTTTTGTTGCATATGCCAAATCAAAGGGTGCAAAGGCGTGGGACGGACTTGGCATGCTTGTCAGCCAGGCGGCCGAGAGTTATCTACTTTGGCGTGGTGTTAAACCGCAGACAGAGGAACTCATAATGAAACTTCGCCGGGAAATGCAGAAGTAAGATATGGTGTATAAGCTGCAGGTTATTTCTGAGATTGGTGATAATTTTTCTGAAGAACATCCCGAACTTCATAATTTAAGTTTTTCAGAACATTTTGCACTGGTCAGAACAGAATCAAGAATAGAACTCAGACAGCTGGACGGGGACAGGGCAAGTCTTTACGTGGATTTCGTGGGAGGCACTCTCGGATACAGACGTCTTCACGGCGGCGGAGCTGGTCAGGCTGTCGTCAAAGCGGTCTGCTCCAGAAATAAAACAATGCCGCAGGTTATTGACGCTACCGCCGGTATGGGACGGGATGCCTTTGTTCTGGCGAGTCTCGGCTGCCATGTTCTTATGTTTGAGCGCAACCCGGTGGTTAGAGTTCTTCTGGCGGACGGTCTCAGCAGAGCCTATAATGATTCTGGTATCGGCAATATGCTTAAGGAGAGACTGATTCTGAGTCCTTTAAAGTCCATTACGGAGATGAAGGAGGATAAATGTTGTGATGCCGTTTATCTGGATCCCATGTTTCCGGTGCGCAGGTCGTCTGCTCTTGTAAAAAAGGATATGAGAATTTTTCATCAGATCGTAGGTCTGGATGAGGACAGTGACGAGCTGCTTAAGCATGCTTTCCGCCTTGCACGGTCAAGAGTTGCGGTAAAGCGTCCAAAGAGTGCTCCTTTTCTTGGAGGTTTCAAGACCTCCAACTGTGTGGAAACAAAGTCTCACCGGTTTGATTTGTATCATCCGTGACAGTGTTTTTCCTGAAATTTGATTGATAACAATGATTAATACAATTTATTCTGACAGACTCTGAGTATGTTCTTTTCTCATGTCGGGCATGTGTAGATTGGTTGATGGGGTTTTCGTTATGACGGAAGAAGTTCTGATTAAAGAGATGCAGGATTTGGATGCGTCTGTCAGAGCATACGAGATAGGTGATTATCGTACAGCTCTGTCAGCGATTCGCCCTTTGGCTCTTAAAGGAAATGCCAAGGCTCAGTATTACCTGGGTATGATGTATATGGGAGGTCGCGGTGTTATCAAGAGTCCGAAACAGGGAGAATCCTGGATTGCAAAATCTGCTGCTCAGGGTTACGGACAGGCTGTGGCTGAGTTGCGTCAGATTAAGGAAGCTTTTGCCGAGGTAAGCTGGCAGGTTCGTGGTTCTCAACGTACCCCGAATGAAATGAAGGCGGCTGTCAGGGATCCTGTGATATCCACTCATCTTTCAGTTCATCAGGTTAAAACTGACAAGGTCCCGAAATCGACTCCTGTCAGCTGGACTCAGGCAGATGCCTACAGTTACGCCAAAAAGCAGAATATTACTGATAATACTTCAGCACCTGAACGGAGAGTTTTGTGGGTTTCCTCAAGAAATTCACTGAATACGGATTTTTCATATTTAAAGACAAAGGCTGAAAACGGTGATGTTACAGCGCAGTTTCATCTTGGCATGATGTATATCTATTCCGATGAAATAGAGCCGGATGTAAGGCAGGGTGCTTTCTGGTTAAACAAGGCCGCCAAGGCAGGCGTTGAACTGGCTGCTGTCAATATGGCCAATCTCTATTTTACCGGTAACGGAGTTAACTGTTCTGAAGTTAATGGAATAAAGCATCTTCTTGTCGAGGCGGAGAAAGGATCGAGTCTTGCACAGATTATGCTGGCCAGGCATCTTTTGAATGATAAATCAGTTCAGTACGATGAACAGGAAGGTCTCAGATGGCTCAGACTTGCAGCTCAGCAGAACAGCGCCGAGGCTTTATGCCTGCTTGGCGACATCTGCAGAGACGGCACACATGGCGTAGAAAAAGATCTGCATAAGGCAAAGACCTATTACCATAATGCCACGGCACAGGGTGACTATTATGCATGCTACAAGCTGGGAAAATTACTGATTAAACAGTCAATTCCTGACTATACCAACGGTCTTGGTTATCTTAGTAAAGCTGCAGATCACGATGTTTCTCCGGCTCTGTTCCTTCTGGGACAGGTTTATGAGCATGGCCGCGGTGTGGTGCAGAACAACGCAAAGGCCCGAACCTTTTATCAGAAGGCTGCTGAAAGCGGTTATGTTCCTGCTCAGGTTGTAATGGCCAATCTATATGAGCATGGACAGATTCAGACTGCTGACCCGAAGGATATGGCATACAGATGGTTTTTAAAGGCTGCCGAGAACGGTTCTGATGAGGCACAGTACAAACTGGCTTATTATATAGAGAACAATCTTGTAAATCTCAGTGACTATGAAAAAGTGGAGGAAGGCTCAAAAGAGGTTGTATGGACCAGTTCAAAAAGTACTGCGACCATCAATTCTGAGCAGAGAAGCCAGCTTGCGTTTTACTGGTATATGCAGGGAGCAAAGCAGGGCAATCTTGATTGCGAATATGCTGTTGCCCATATGTATGAAGATGGAATAGGAGTACAGCAGAACAGAGAATTTTCTCTCAGGTGGTATATAAAGGCAGCCGAGCACGGACATACTCTGGCCCAGGTTAACCTTGCCCGCTGCTACGAAATCGGTGCCGGTGTCGGCATGGATGAAAAGAAATCTGTATACTGGTACAGTCAGGCAGCTGAAAAGTCCGAACCAACCGCTCTTTTTGCACTGGGCAATATCTATGAACAGGGTAAAAGTGTAAAACAGAATTACAAGACAGCTATGACCTATTATACAAAGGCGGCGAATCTTGGCAGTCTGGATGCCATTTTTAAATTGGGTCAGCTTTATTCATCCAGTTATCTTGTTGCCCACAACATGACCAAGGCTGTTGAGTTCTATACGCGGGCGGCAAAAGAGGGGCATGTCGAAGCAAAGAAAATTCTGGCAAAAATTTATATGGGAAGTGATGAGTTTCCACCAGATTATGAGAAGGCCCTGAATATTCTGCAGGATCTGATCAAGCTCAGAGAACCTACTTCCTATTATATGCTTGGTAAAATATTCGATAACGGTCTTGGAGGTGTGGAGGATCATTTCAAGGCTGTGGAATTGTACCGCTATGGTGCGGAGGCAGAGGATCCGCTGGCCCAGTATGCTCTTGGGTATGCTTATGAAACGGGTGTCGGTGTGGCGAAGAATTACGCTGAAGCAGCGGTATGGTATGAAAAAGCCGCTCAAAAGGAGCATGTTGACGCACTGTACCGTTTAGGATGCTTCTACAGGTATGGAACAGGAGTCGGTCAGGATCTGTTCAAGGCTGTGGATTTGTTTCAGAAAGCATCAATTCGCGGCTGCTCTGATGCTTATCTTGAGCTTGGAGGCATGTATGAGCAGGGTATCGGACTGGAGAAGGATTTTTCCAAAGCCTTTGCATGCTACAAGCATGTGGCCGCCGAGGGAAATGCCGAGGCCCAGAACTGTATCGGTTATCTGTATTTGAATATGACCAATTCTCCGAATGCAATGAAGCAGGCATTTTCATGGTTCAGCAAGTCGGCGGAACTGTGTAATCCTAAGGGCTGCACAGAACTTGCATATCTGTACAGTCACGGACTTGGATGCGAGCTTAATTACGAGAGATCCGTGGAACTGTATCAGCAGGCTGTGGAAATGGGATATGCGCCGGCAATGTATTCATTTGCAAAAATGTATGAGCTGGGTCATGGAGTCAAGGCGGACAGCAAGGAGGCTTTCAGACTTTACGACAAGGCGTCCAAAAATAATCATGTGAAGGCTATGGTTAAAGTTGGAAGAATGTGTCTTGAGGGCATAGGGTGCACCAAGAATGTCGGACACAGCGTGCTGATGTTCAATCTTGCCTCTGAAGCAGGCAATGCAAATGCACAGTATGAATTGGCAAAACTGTATTTCAAGGGTATTGGAGTAGGGCAGGATATGCAGCTTGCCTATGTATGGAGTTCCTTGGCTGTTGCAAGCGGATGTGCTGATCACGGTGCTGCCGAACTTAGAGATGATGCGGCAAAGTCTCTGACTGCAGCTCAGTTGAATGATGCACAGTGTGAAGCTTCGCTATATTTTGAAAATTTAAAGCGTCACTGAAAAATGGGTACAGTTAGAATAATAAGCGGCAGGTATAAAGGAAGACGGTTGAAGGTCCTTGACGGACCGGGACTGCGTCCTACCACCGATCGTGTAAGAGAAACAGTTTTTAACTGGCTTCAGTTCAAGCTTCAGAATGTTGCATGTCTTGATCTGTTTGCCGGTTCGGGAGCTCTCGGGTTTGAAGCGGCTTCAAGGTATGCCGGCAGTGTCGTGCTGGTTGAACACAGTATTCCGGTGGCAGATGCGCTGAAGCAGAATATAGCCGCAATTAATGCAGAAAACATTTCTGTTTTAACTGCCGATGCGGTTCAGTTCGTATCAAAAGCAAATCCGTATCCTCCTTTTGATGTCGTTTTTCTTGATCCTCCGTACCATCATGATTTTCTGCCGATAGTAGCGAAAAACCTTGAAACCAACGGTTTCTTGCATTGTGACAGCCTGATTTATGTTGAGCATGCTGCCGATGAGAAGCCCGCCATCCCTGATAACTGGCGGCAGTACAGATCGGCCAGAGCCGGTCAGTGCGTTTACGGTCTTTATGTAAAACTATAGAATCGTGTGGTAATATAAACCCGTTTGTTTAACTGAATATGAAAGAGAACCGTTATGGGATTATTTTCTTGGGGTAAAAAGGAAACTAAGACTGACAAAAATACCAGGCAGGAAGTTTCTACAGAGGTTCCGTCCGAGCCTGTAAAAAAATCAGTCGATCCGGATGAGAATGAGCTTTCAGTTTTTAGCGAGGAGACACAGCTTCATCCGCAGGAGAAAAAGAGTCTTTTCAGCCGTCTTATGGATGGTTTGAGAAAAACCAAAACCAATATCGGTTACGGATTTAAGGCACTCTTTCGGGGAAAGAAGATTGACGATGAACTTTTTGATGAACTTGAAACATCGCTGCTGACTGCAGATATGGGAGTTGAAACAACAAAGTCCGTTATCGATTCCATCACATCCCGGGCGAAACTTGCCCAACTGAATGACGCTGATGCCCTTTACGATATTCTCAAGGAAAAACTTTACGAGATACTAAAACCAGCACAGCAGCCTCTTGTTATAAAAAATCACAATCCGTATGTGATCCTGATGGTGGGTGTCAACGGTGTAGGAAAAACGACAACCATAGGAAAACTTGCAAAACGCCTTCAGAATGAAGGCAAGACCGTAATGCTGGCCGCGGGTGATACCTTCAGAGCCGCGGCGGTTGAGCAGCTTCAGGTGTGGGGGAACCGTAATAATATTCATGTTGTGGCTCAGCATACAGGCGCCGATTCCGCATCGGTTATATATGATGCCTTCAATTCTGCAAAATCCAGGAATGTAGACGTTCTGATTGCCGACACTGCGGGAAGACTGCAGAACAAGGCCAATCTCATGGAAGAACTCTCCAAAATAGTAAGAGTGATGAAAAAACTCGATCCCGATGCTCCGCATGAGGTTCTGCTGACACTTGATGCAGGAACTGGTCAGAATGCAATAAGTCAAGCAAAACTTTTCAACAGTACCGTTCCTGTTACAGGCATATGTCTTACTAAACTTGACGGTACTGCGAAGGGCGGAATCATATTTGCGATTGCCGATCAGTTTAAAATACCGGTCAGATTCATAGGTGTCGGTGAAGGAATAGACGATCTAAGAGAATTTGATGCCAAAGATTTTATTGAAGCCCTTTTTGCTCAGGATGAAACTTCTGTATGATCCGTTTTGAGCAGGTTTCCAAGAGTTACTTGGGCGGCTTTCAGGCTATTCAGCAGGTCAGTTTCAATATAGCAAAAGGCGAAATGGTGTATTTGAGGGGACATTCCGGAGCCGGAAAGAGTACACTTTTGAAACTTATTTCTTCAATTGAGCAGCCAAGCCTCGGTAAAATCTTTTTTAACGGTCAGGATATTACCAGACTGAGCCGTGAGGAAATACCATACGTGCGCCGTCAGATAGGAATGATCTTTCAGGATTATCGTCTTATAAACAGCCGTACGGTTTTTGACAATGTGGCGCTGCCTCTTGAAATAGAGGGTTACTGCTCGTCTGATATAACCAAGAGGACAAATGCGGCACTGGATTATGTAGGTTTAATTGACAAGGCAAGGTACTATCCCCTCACTCTCTCCGGCGGCGAACAGCAGAGAGTTGGAATTGCAAGAGCCATCGTTCATTCACCGAAGATACTGCTTGCAGATGAACCGACAGGCAACCTGGATCCAGAAATGTCAGCAGAAATTTTGAAACTGTTTACTGTTTTTAACCGCAGCGGAGCAACTGTGCTTCTGGCGACTCATGACAGCAATCTGTTTAATTTGAAGCCATGCAGGCAGATTGTTTTGAAAAGAGGAAAAATGATTGCCGACTGCCCGGCTCCAGAAAAAAACGGAGAGAAGCATGTCTGATAGCAACAGAAAGGCCGTAGGCAGAGAAAAGTTTATTCTGAACCACTGGAATGTTTTTAAGCGCTCCCTTCGTAGTTTGCTCGCCTCGCCGTTCCGCACCTTCCTGACACTTTCTGTTATCGCAGTTAGTCTTGCAGTTCCCATGACGTTCTATGTACTTTATCTGAATGCATTGACTGTTACATCAAAGCTTAATGATTCCTGTCAGATTTCACTTTATCTGAAGCGTGATTTAACTGCGGAGCAGACTCGGGCCTTCGTTGATGCCATCAGTACCGAACCGGATGTTAAAAATGTAAGATATATATCAAAGGAAGAGGGACTTATAGAGTTTTCAAAGGTTTCAGGGTTTGCCGAACCTATTAAATACCTGGCGGATAATCCTTTGCCGGATGTGCTTGTTGTCACTCCGTCAGAGAACATTGTCGCAGATCAGAATGTTGCCGAGGAAATGTTAGAACGGCTTATTTCCCGCAGTGAGGTTGAGCAGGGTAAATTTGATCTTATGTGGGTGAAGCGTTTAAAGGGCATTGCCAATCTGATGCGCAACCTTGCTATTTCACTGGGGGTTATGCTTCTTGCAGGAGTGATCCTTACTGTTGCGAATACCGTGCGCATAAATGTCATGTATCACCGGGATGAAATTAAGATCATGAAATTTTTTGGGGCCACAGACAGCTTCATTGCAAGACCGTATATTTATTCAGGCGTTCTTATGGGATTTTTCGGCGGGCTTCTCGCATGGTGGGTAAACGAATTCTTTGTCATGTGCGCTTCATATATTATTAATGAACTGGCAGAACTTTACGGTGAAAAGTATGAAATGTCTCTGCTGTCTTTTGCGGAGACATCCGCAATTGTTCTGATCAGTATTCTCCTTAGCGTCATAGCGACAAAGATTTCACTGTCCAGATTCAGTAATCTTTAAAATGAACTTTTTCTGACCTTTTTTGTCTAATCGTTAAAGGAAGGGTTATTGAATTTTTGGGGAATTGGAATATACTTGTAACTGGTTGGATTTGGTTTGAGGGTGCGCAGCATTAAAATCAGTTTTCACCAGTTGAAACAGTTTGATGTCTCCGGATTGTCAGATATGATCCGGAGGGTTTTTTATTGATTATTTTTAAGTAACCGTGGAAAGAAGGCAGATTAGGTATGACGGAATTAGTTAGCAGAAGCAAGCAGCTTATCCAGTACGATGGCCTTGAAGCTTATATAAGCAGGATTAACAGTTATCCTATGCTCTCCAAGGAAGAGGAGTATGAGCTTGCGGAAAATTTCAGGGAAAACGGTGACAAGCAGGCGGCGTATAAACTTGTAATGTCTCATATGCGTTTTGTTGTGCATGTTGCGAAGGGTTATCTTGGATACGGACTTCCTCTGAAGGATCTTATTCAGGAGGGCAGTGTAGGTCTCATGCAGGCTGTTAAGCGTTTTGATCCCAAGGCTGGTGTAAGACTTGTTACTTATGCCATGCACTGGATTAAGTCCGAAATTCACGAGTTTGTTATCCGTAACTGGAAAATGGTTAAGGTTGCTACAACCAAGGCGCAGCGCAAACTGTTTTTCAATTTGAGAAAGTTCAAAAAGAATGTGACATGGCTGTCTGACAGTGATGTTCATATGGTGGCAAAGGAGCTTGGTGTAACTCCGGGTGAAGTGACCGAGATGGAAAGCAGAATGGCATCTGCTGATGTATCATATGATTATTCAGAAGATGATGATACGGAAGTAAAGTCTTCGGGTTCTCCGTCATTCTACCTTGAAGATAAAACATCCAATTTTTCCGCCCGTTTCGAGAACACCAACTGGCAGGAGAATGCCCAGGAGGCTCTGGGTGAAGCTTTTGAACAGCTTGATGATCGCGCCAGATATATCATTCAGCGCCGCTGGCTTGATGAAAATAAGGCTACATTGCAGGAGCTTGCCGAACATTTTTCCGTGTCGGCAGAAAGAATAAGACAGCTTGAAAAGCAGGCTATGGATACCATGAGAAAACTGATGACAGAACAGATTTAATCATCATTTGTTTTCTGTGTTTTTATGAGGGCCGGGGTTTTGTTTTACTCTGGCTTTTTTATTGATGATTTTATGTATTAACGAATTTTTAGCCGCCGTTTCTGTTTGCTAAGTACCTTGTATTCATGGAATCGTCAAATTCAGACTGTTGGGCCTGAATTTTTTACTGCAGCGATCTGCCTGAGACCTGATCCGGATTTTTTGAAAAAAGTGCAGGCGGGGAATGAAGGTAATAGCTTTGCTTCTATAACGTAACAGCAGTTTAGCTGTGCTGATGAATGTTGATAACAGCGGATTTTGTTGAGGAATGAATGGATTACAGCAACGATTCTTTTATGAGGGTTATTTCAACTCAGGTCAGATTCGGATGGGATACCGAACTGTTGATGGAAAAAAACAGTTTTTTGCGTGGCATGGGGTTCCGAGTCGTAACGATGATTTTTTTACTACGGCTTTAATCAGTGAGAGCGAGTTTGAAAAGATTTGCAAGGAGTATCCATGTGAGATTATTGCTGACAGAGATACGGCCGAGGTCTTTCGCAGAAAATACGTGGATGGTCATGAGGTGATTTTGAAAGGGTGGAACAAGTTGCCCTAGATAAAATTCATGTTCCTGTGTTTGAACTGAAAAAAAAAGATCCCTTGAAGGGATCTTCTAAAGATATAATCAACTGCAGGCATTCTTTATCCGAAAAGCCACATTGTCAGAATTCCAAGACCAAGACAGACTACAGATATGATACCTCCGCCGATCATAATATCGCGGTTTTTGAGATATCCGGTAGCGTATGCCAGAGCATTAGGAGGCGTACTTATCGGCAGGCTCATGGCAAAAGAGATAGCTATAGCGCAGAACATCAGAACGGTAGATCTGGCTATGCCTACATCTCCGGCACTGGAAAGTACCGCAACTGCAATAGGAAGCATAAGGTTTGCCGATGCTGTGTTTGATATAAAGTTCGACAGAGCCCAGCCGATGATGCTCAGCAGAATTACTATCATCAGACCGCTGTACTGTGTATAGTCTATGATATTTGCCAGTTTTTCAGCCAGACCGGTTTTTCCAAGGGCATCACCAAGCGCTATACCTCCGGCGATAAGCCAGATTACGTCCCAGTTCATGGTTTTGATATCTGCTGTCTTTATTATTCCCGTGCAGGTGTAGGCAATAAGAGGGAGCAGTGCAACAACATAACTGTTTACTCCGTGCCATCTTTCTGTCATCCACAAGAGAATCGTAAGAGCAAATACCACATAGACGGTAATAGATCTCCAGTCCTTGGAGAACCGTGATTCAATTTTTATTTCAATTTCCTTCTGTTTGATTGGATAGAGAATATTGAGGATCACCCATCCGACAATAACGCACACTACGGCAAGAGGGAAACCGACCTTCATCCATTCCATAAAGCTTATTGAATCACTGCCGGTAAGAAATCCCAGAGCAATTGCATTAGGAGGTGTTCCGACCGGAGTTGCAATACCGCCGACGTTTGCGGCTACAGGTACACAGAATACTACAGCCTTGATACCGCGATCTCCCTTGTCGAACAATGCTATTACCGGAGTGATCATTGCAAGCATCATAACAGTTGTTGCGGTATTGCTCATGAACATCGCGAATGCAGCTGTGACAGACATGATGCCGAGCATTACCATGTAAGGTTTTTTACCGAAAGGTTTCAGCAGAATTCTGGCCAGATTTATATCAAGCTTGTATTTTGTAGCTGCGATAGCCAGTGCGAAACCGCCAATAAACAGAATTACAACCGGCGCACTGAAGCTGGCGAGGACTGACTTGTAGCTAATAACGTGGGATTTATCAACCTCGTTGAGATAGTCTCTCAGCATCCAGAATGATGAATCTGATATAAACAGCGCCAGGGCTCCCATGGCAAAGAGCGATGTCGCGTATACCGGTATGGGTTCCGTGATCCAGCAGAATGCTGCGGCCGTAAATATTACCAGCAGAATATGCTGGACAGGGGTCAGAGCCAGGGCTCCTGGAAAAATATAAGGCAGAGCATAGGCGATGATGCAGGCAACTATGACAGTGATGATTTTTATCATCAGCGTTTTTTTACTCTTCGGTAGTTGCTGATCATCATTTTCAAGATCTGCCATCAAAGGCTTATTTTCACTCAAGATAATTACTCCGAAAAAGTTAAATTTACAGTGAGTGAAGTATATCATGCAGGATAAATACAAATTCCATATAGCAGTCACTACTTGAAAAAAGTGCTAACTGCGTCAATTTTTGTTCGAACATTTATACTGTGAATAAGTGCTGGGTAATCGTTTAGTTATTAAATTTTCCGGGTCCGTGCAAATTCAGGTTGGCAATAGCGGTATATAAAACTAGAAATTGAGTATTGCGGACGTATTTTTAATTACGAATTGATTATCGGACATATACTGTGTTTACTGTAACATTCAGATCTGAAAACGATTTTCTTTGCCGATGAATAATCGGATGTATGTACAATCACAAATGAGTTTCTGCTAAACAGTCGGAAGATTCAATCTGTTAAAATTTCAGATTCCGGAAGGATTTTGCAGGGGGCAAATTCCCTTTTAAGCGGAAAGAATTTTTACTCGGCATCTGGGATTGGATAAAATTTATAAAATAGTTTGAAAATTGACAGATCATTTTTTATGATCTCATGACATACAGACAATTTGCCGGTGTTGCTTTGTCAATGCTTGATTGTTGTTTAATAATCTTGTTTGGATCAATTTTGTAGGGAATAAAATTCAAAATGAACGTAAAACTTTTAGTTGGACTTGGGGTAGCCGGAGTTTTGGCCGTTGGTGCGTGCTTTGGTGGAGTAATGGTTACCAAGGGTGCCGCTCATGACAGGCTTAGGGAAACAAGCTACAAGATTGAGGAAATGTTCAGAAAAGTCGGCAAGCCTGTTGATATCAGAAGTACAGGTATTGAGAGTACCGGACTGTTTTCAGATGTATCATCCTATGAGATATCCTTTGCTGATGGTGATGGTTTTTCCCTACCTTTAAAAATTATCAGCAGCTATGGGATAGGAACTGTTGAAAATACATTTGATCTGGGAGATTCCTTCTACAGCAGATACAAAGTTGATGGTAAAAATTCAGCTGCACTGAAGTCTCTTCTGAGCGGATTACGCGCAAAATACAGTTTTTTTTCAGACAGTGTTGTAACCACAGTTGATTTTAAACCGGGAAGCATGGAGTTTGGTGATGTAAATGTAAACTGGAAGGCAGGAAACGGAGAGATTCAGACTGTAAATGTGTCTAAAAGACCGTATGCCAGGAAAGGTTTACTTGATATTAATGAGTTTACTGTTACTGATAAAAGCTCCAACCCTGTTTTCAGAATAGCCGGGATAAAACTGGATTCCGGAGCTTCCGGGGACAATTCATATAGTGCCGTCTTTTCCGTCAATGAGTATTTTTCCAATTTCGGCGGGAATGACGTAAGAATAGATAAATTTCAGCTCAGCGGCAACTATTCCGGAGGCAAGGGTCATTCAAAATTCATCATCAATACAGGAATGGAAGCCTCTGCCGGTAATGTAAAGATAGACAGTAAAGATGAAGATTCGCATATTGATGTAAAGGACACAAAATTCAAAGTTGCATTTAATGAGTTCGATTTCACAGAAATTGCAAAAAAATGCGAAAGTAAAAGCATTGAAGAACTTTCGGAGCAAATGCAGTCCTGCATGAGTTCCGTAGATCCTCGCGAAGGCTACAGGCTGGCGTTTTCATTTTTCAACAAGGGCAGTTCTGTTGAGGCTAACCTGAATTCTGTTTTAAACGGGGCAAAGGTTGATTTGCGGAACAAAATTTATCTCGATGCAGGTGTAAATGTTGACACATCCAATCCTATGGTGTTTATTAGTTCAATTCTTTTGAACGGAATGTATCATATAGACAGTTCCCTTCTTTCGATGCATGAGTATAAACTTGAAAAGTTCTCTAATGTTTTAAAATCCTATGCCAGGGATCCTGATGCAGAAACTCTTGAATATCATCTGGAATACAGAAAGGGCATACTGTCTGTCAACGGTAGAAAACTGGATTTTTGACTGTATTTCTGACTTATGTTTCATAAATCGGAGGTGCGTATCCATTTCTCCTGAGTGATTGGATACAGGTATCCTGTATGGCAAGGTGAAGTGGATATGCATGTAGGAATAAGGACTGCCTGATTTTTAATAGAAAACCTCAAATATCAGATTTTTAAATAGAATTGCAGGATATTTATGAGTCAGTTGCCTTTAGGTGACAGGCGGTCTGCTTAGCTTTCAGCAAATCCGTGGTGAGTTGATGCATTTGTCCGGAGTTTCTTCTTTAATGGAACTGCCTGTATGGAAAATATAGAGATACGCGGTGCACGTACACATAATCTGAAGAATATAAATCTTACAATCCCTAGGGACAAACTTGTTGTAATAACAGGTTTGTCAGGGTCCGGCAAGTCATCTCTTGCTTTTGACACTCTTTATGCTGAAGGGCAGCGCCGGTATGTGGAATCCCTGTCTCCTTACGCCAGGCAGTTTCTTGCCAAGATGGAAAAACCGGATGTAGATTCAATTGAAGGTTTGTCCCCCGCTATCTCCATTCAACAGAAGTCATCATCTCATAATCCCCGTTCAACAGTCGGTACTGTTACGGAGATTTACGATTATCTCCGTCTCCTTTTTTCGCGTACGGGAGAAGCGCGATGTCCGGTTCATAAAAAATCATTGAATGCCCAGACAGTTTCCCAGATGGTTGATCAGGTCATGAGTGAACCTGAGGAAACAAAATTGATGATACTGGCTCCGATTGTCAATGAAAGAAAGGGAGAGTA
Source organism: Succinivibrionaceae bacterium (assembly GCA_016284235.1). Taxonomy (GTDB): domain Bacteria; phylum Pseudomonadota; class Gammaproteobacteria; order Enterobacterales; family Succinivibrionaceae; genus UBA2804. The sequence continues at coordinate 41,568 of JAEEOK010000059.1, read as the reverse complement.
TAAGAAACTTCTCCTGTCTCTTGCCTCTGAAGGTTTTATTCGGGCAAGAATAGACGGAGAGGTATATGATTTATCAGATCCTCCCGAGCTGGAGTTAAGGAAGAAGCATACTATAGAGGTTATTGTAGATCGTTTCAAGATCAAACCTGATATAAGACAGCGGATCGCAGAATCTTTTGAAACTGCTTTGAAAAAGTCAGATGGTATTGTTTATGTTGATTATATGGATCCGCAAATCGGAAAGAAAAAAATGATTTTTTCCAACAGATTTGCGTGTCCTGTGTGCGGCTATTCCGTCACTGATCTTGAACCTAAACTGTTTTCCTTCAACAATCCGCTTGGAGCTTGTCCTGAGTGCGGCGGACTTGGAGAAAAGGAAATTATTGATCTGTCTGCACTTATAAAGGATCCTGATTTAAGTATAGATGACGGTGCTATCAGGGGCTGGGGAAGCTATGATGATCGTTACCGTCCTGTGCTTGAAGCGGTATCAAAGCATTTCAAAATTCCGTTAAATGTTCCGTATTCACAGCTGACCGATGTTCAGAAACGGATCCTTCTGAATGGAAGCGGCAGTGTATCTCTGACATTGCCGAAAATATCCTTTTTCTTTAATGAAGGTAGTGAGACAAAACCCTTTGAAGGTATACTTAAGCTTACGGAAAAACGGTACAGGGACAGTATCGGATATTACGCAAATCCTTTCAGAGGAGTTTTCAGAGTCTGTTCCTGTACTATGTGTCACGGCAGCAGACTTAATGAAAAGGCAAGCAATGTATTCATAAACAATGTGAATATTCTTGATGTCATTAATATGACTGTAAGCAAGGCGGAGAATTTTTTCAATAATATATCGTTTACCGGTCAGAAGGCTAAAATTGCGGATAAACTTCTCAAGGAAATACGGGATCGGTTGTCTTTTCTTCACAGTGTAGGTTTGGGATATCTTACCCTTGCTCGCTCTGCAGATACGTTATCCGGCGGAGAGGCTCAGCGTATAAGACTTGCAAGTCAGATCGGCGCAGGTCTGGTGGGTGTAATGTATGTGCTGGACGAGCCCAGCATAGGACTGCACCAGAGAGACAATAATAGGCTTTTAAGCACTCTGAAGCGTTTGAGAGATCTGGGTAATACAGTGATAGTGGTCGAGCATGACGAGGAAACCATGCGTCTTGCCGATCATCTTATTGATGTAGGACCGGGTGCCGGTGTACACGGAGGCCGTATTATGGCAGAAGGTACTCCGGAGGATGTAATTAATAATCCTGATTCATTAACGGGAGCTTATCTTTCCGGTCGCAGAACCATATCCATACCGGTCCGTCACTCTGTCAGAGATGTCAGATGGCTGAAGGTTAGCGGAATATCAAGACATAACCTCAAGAATGTCGAACTGGCTCTGCCGCTCGGCGTGTTTACCTGTATAACCGGTGTTTCCGGTTCGGGAAAGTCGACGCTTATCAATGATGTTCTGTATTCTCTTGCATCTAGAATGATTGGTTATCGCTCGGCAGAAAAAATAAACAGTAATTTTTGCACCGGATATGAAGGATTTGAATATCTGGACAAGGTAATTGCCATAGATCAGTCCCCTATCGGCAAAACCCCGCGATCAAATCCTGCAACGTACATAGGCGTATTCAATGAAATCAGAGATTTGTTTGCGGCAACACCAGAAGCAAAGGCCAGAGGTTATAAACCGGGTCGTTTCTCTTTTAATGTAAGCGGAGGAAGATGCAGCGCCTGCGGCGGTGACGGCATGGTGAGGGTGGCAATGAATTTTCTTCCTGATGTTTATGTGATGTGTGATGTGTGTATGGGAAACCGCTATAATAGAGAAACACTGGAGGTTAAGTACAAAGACAAGAACATTTCGGATGTTCTTAAAATGTCGGTGGATGAGGCATATAATTTCTTTAATTCCATACCGTCTATAGTAGGCAAACTTCAGGTACTCAAAGATGTGGGACTTTCTTATATAACTCTCGGTCAGTCGGCAACAACGCTTTCCGGCGGTGAGGCGCAAAGAATAAAACTGGCCAAGGAACTGTCCCGCCGCGATACATCACGAACTCTGTATATTCTTGATGAACCGACGACAGGTCTTCATTTTCAGGATGTGGACATGCTGCTTAAAGTCCTTATGAAACTGAGGGACAGAGGTAATACCGTTGTTGTGATTGAGCACAATCTTGATGTGATAAAATCTGCAGACTGGATTGTGGACATGGGACCGGAGGGAGGTGACGGCGGAGGAAAAATTATAGCGCAAGGCACACCTGAAAATGTTGCTAAGGTTAAAAAATCCTATACAGGAAGTTTTCTTAAGGAAATTTTGAAAAATCAGACACGAAACTAAATGTTGTAAATTGTGATATATTACCTGTAATTTGCATAATTATTAGTGATATGCTAATTTTCATTGGAATATTATCAGAATGGAATATTGCCGCTGTATTTTTAGCAGACCGGCTGGATTGTGATAAATGTTTGACTGACGCGTATTTCTGACGGAAGTTTATTTTGATTTAAGTAGCGACGGCAGTTGACGATATAATGTATATAAATAAAGAGATGCATAGGTAAGAGAGATATAGTGTATGCCATTACCATTATCAAGACAGGAATTTAAAAAGTATCTTTATGCCAGTGCGGAGGAAAGGTACGATTTTTTTGTAAAAAGAGTGAAGCAGGAACTTCAGTTCTGGGTTGTTAGGAATTCCCTCACAAAGGATATTATATTTACTGAGGATGAGGAGTCTCAGTCCATAACAATACCTGTCTGGCCGCATCCTGATTTTGCCTATGAGTTTGCAAGGGAGAACAATCTTGGGAATTGTGAGGCTACCGAGCTTTCTCTGGTTAAGTGGCTGGCAAACTGGGTGCCGAAGCTCGATGAAGTTAGTATCGAGATAGCCGTGTTTCCGAACGGCGGCGGTGAGTGTGTAACAATAGAAGCCAAGGAATTCACCGAGGAGATAGATCCGGAGGTGGATTGAGTTTGCAGGTACAGCAGGTTCGATAGAACTGCGGCAGACGCCTTGCGGTTCGGGGAGGTTTGTGTGTCATGAACCTCCTTTTTTTTTGCCGGTTTTTAAGGCATGTACAGATTTTGGCACTTTTTGATATTTTGCGGGTTCCTGTCCTCATACCGGATTGTATTTTATGTCCATTCCCTTCTTATTTTTTTTCTTTTCTTTTTGAACATATCAGATTGCCGGATGTCTCTATATTGTCGCTTGATGAAAACGTAAGCTCTGCAGCAGCTGAAGGCGGATGATAGGATTGCCGGATCATGTTCCTTCTTTGATTTTGGGTCTTCTTCTCCTGGTTTGTAGCATTTGGTCACAGCGGTATGGTGCGGTCTGTATTCAGTTTTTGGGTTCGCTGCGGACTGCCGAAAGCAAAATAGATCTGGCTAAAAAATTGTCAAATTTCGTGATTTTTATCACTTTTTATGGCAAAATGACCTAACGCGTAGTGGATGGTTGCACGGTTTTACAGGAACTTTTTTGGAAAATTAAGTTCCGGTACAGAATTCTGTGATGCGTTGCAGTCAGATACATTTCGGTGCAAATCTTTTTTATGCATTGAATTGCGCCAGTCTTGAGGGTAATGCTTCATCTGAAAGGATGAATACATATAAGTTGAGGTTTTATGTCAATGTTACAGGATTCTCTGATTAGAATCGAGAATGTAACCTTTTCCCGCGGGCTTCGCAAAATATATGACAATGTGTCACTTACTATTCCTCGAGGAAAAATCACTGCAGTTATGGGGCCGAGCGGTACCGGTAAGACAACTTTGCTAAGGATCATCGGCGGTCAGCTCAAGCCTGACAGCGGCTCGGTCTTTTATGAAGACAAGAATATTCCGGAACTGGGTAGAAGTGCTCTTTACGAGTTAAGAAAAAAAATGAGCATGCTGTTTCAGAGCGGGGCTCTTTTTACCGGTATGAGCGTTTTTGACAATGTCGCCTATCCGCTTCGTGAACATACCGATCTTCCCGAGGAACTGATCCGGACTCTTGTTATGATGAAGCTGGAGACGGTCGGTCTCAGAGGTGCTGCCTCGCTTATGCCGTCTGAACTGTCCGGCGGAATGTCTCGCCGGGCGGCACTTGCAAGATCCATTGCCCTTGATCCCGAGCTGATAATGTATGATGAACCTCTGACCGGTCAGGATCCGATTACCATGGCTGTTCTGCTCAAACTTATCAAGGAACTTAACGAATCTTTAGGTATTACCTCTATTATTGTCTCTCATGATGTAGGAGAGGTCATGTCTATTGCTGACTATGTCTATCTTGTTTCCGGCGGTCGCGTACTGGCGCATGGTGTTCCTGAGCAGCTTCAGAGGGAAAAGCATCCTGATGTATATCAGTTTATTCATGGTCTTCCTGACGGTGCCGTCCCTTTTCATTATCCTGCCGGAAACTACCTTGAGGAACTCTGATTATGCTGGTTGAATCAATTTCAAATCTCGGGCACAGGGGTATCTGTTTTCTTACAGCTCTTGGAAGAGCGCTGCTGGTTCTGATTCACGCACTGTTTGGAAAACCTCAGTTTAGAAAGCATTTTCCGCTTTTTGTCGAGCAGCTCTATGTGGTAGGGGTGCAGTCCGTTATGATAATTATCGTTTCGGGACTTTTTATAGGAATGGTTCTGGGATTGCAGGGCTACAATGTGCTGGTTCAGTTCAAGGCTGAAGCAAGTCTCGGTCCCCTGGTCAGTCTTTCCATCTTAAGAGAACTCGGACCTGTCGTGGCAGCCTTGCTTTTTGCGGGACGTGCAGGCTCGGCGCTTACGGCGGAAATAGGTCTTATGAAAGCGACGGAACAGCTGTCAAGCATGGAAATGATGGCAGTGGATCCTTTGAGAAGGGTTATATCCCCCCGCTTCTGGGCCGGTTTTGTGTCTCTTCCTCTGCTGACATTTATGTTTTCGGTTATCGGCATATACGGCGGCAAGATGGTAGGTGTAGACTGGCTTGGAATTGATGAGGGCACATTCTGGACAGGAACCCAGGCATCAGTTGATCTTTATGAAGATATAGCGCAGGGCTGGATCAAAAGTGTGATTTTTGCCATTGTGGTGTGCTGGGTGGCTCTGTTTAACGGTTATAACTGCCTGCCTACAGCGGCAGGTATCAGTAAGGCGACAACTCAGACTGTTGTTCATTCGTCCCTGATTGTGCTTGGTTTGGATTTTGTGTTGACAGCGCTGATGTTCAACTGATATTGGGAAGTTTTATGAAGGTAAATTGGCTTGAATTTATAGTCGGCTGCTTTTTGGTTGCAGGTATCACGGCTGCCGTTGTTCTGGCGCTTAAGGTAGCCGGACTTACTCTGGATGCAGGCTCCGGGGAGTTTTATACGGTATACGGGCGTTTCAGCAATATAGGATCTCTCAAGGTAAGATCTCCGGTTAAGCTGGGAGGAGTTGTTATAGGCAGTGTTTCCGATATTAAAATCGATCCCAAGACTCTGCAGCCTGTGGTTACCATCAAGATAGATCGGCGCTACAGTGAACTGGGTTCTGATACCACATTCTCGGTGCTGACATCAGGACTGCTTGGTGAACAGTATCTGGGTGTCAAGCCGGATTTTGCCAGCATGGATGATGACGGCAATCCTGTTTACCTTAAGGATGGCGATACCACCAATTTTACTGAATCCGCAATAGTGTTGGAGGAGTTGCTCGGCAAATTCCTTTACAGTGTTTCGTCTGCTAAAACTGACAACGGCAGTTCAAATTAAGGAAAATAGAAATGATTAAAAAATTACGTACCTGTTTTATCGGTTTCTTTATGTTTTTTGTCCTGTCTTCCGTGGCCGTGGCCGGTGACGGAGCATACGATTTAATCAGCAGCGTATCCGGTAATCTGTTCCCTAAGCTTACAAAGCAGGTCACATCTGATCCTTCAGCACTTAAAAATCTGGTCAAGACGGATCTGATGCCTTATGTAGATATAAAATACGCTGCATACAAGGTACTCGGTGCAAATATACGTTCCACCAACGAGGAGCAGAGAAAGCGTTTCGTTCAGGCTTTTGAGACATATATTATTGATACCTATTCCTCCGCACTTGGCAAGTATGACAACCAGAGTCTGGTGATTGATCCTAAGGTTGTGGGAGATGCCAAGAGCACGATAGTCAATGTTTCTATAAAATCAAGTGACGGCAACCAGTATCAGCTTGCCTTTAAACTGAGGCAGAATCAGAAGACGGGTGAATGGAAGGTATACGATATGGTTGCAGAGGGTATCAGTCTTCTTTCATCAAAGCAGGCAGAATTTAATGATCTCATTGTCAAGAACGGAATTGACAAAGTCTGCACAATGCTCGAAGAGCATAATATGCCGTCTTCCAAGTAGTGGTTGTTTTATGATTAAAATAGAAGAAAACAGACTTGATCACAAATCTGTTTCAAGAATCTGGGCAACTAGCCGCGATCGCTGGTTTGATGACAGCGAAGTTGATTTTGACGGCGTTGAAAGTTGTGATTCGTCAGCTGTTGCCTTTTTGGTGAAATGGGGAAAGTGCTGCAGACAGCGTAGTCAGCGTCTGATATGCCATAACGCTCCTCCTTCACTGATATCCCTTATTCGAATATACAGCGTTGATGATTTAATGGAATTCAGAAACAATGGATAAACTTAAAATTAAGGGTAGTTCCAAGCCCTGGCTGGGAGATGTAGTGATTTCCGGAGCCAAGAACACTGCTCTGCCTCTGATTTTTGCCACTATTCTCACTGATGAGCCGGTGAAACTGACAAATATTCCGAAACTGATGGATGTGAAAACGGCTCTGAAGCTTCTTACTCTGGCAGGTAAAAAGTGTGAAATGATCGGCAATGAGGTTTATGTAGAAGGTCGTGTCGGCAATTACATAGCTCCGTATGAGCTGGTAAAAACTATGCGTGCGTCGGTAATGAGTCTCGGGCCGCTTACCGGAAAGCTCGGTATGGCCGAGGTTTCTCTCCCCGGAGGATGTGCCATCGGAGCAAGACCGTGCAATCTTCATATCAAGGGTCTGGAGGCTCTGGGAGCACAGATCCGCGTGGAGTCCGGCTACATCAAGTCAGTTGTGCCATCTGGTCGGCTTACCGGCGGTCGCATCAATATGGATCTGGTTTCGGTTACAGGTACAGAGAACCTTGTCATGGCGGCAGTTCTGGCTGACGGTGTCACAGTAATTGACAATGCCGCACGAGAGCCGGAAATCTGTGATTTGTGCAATTTTCTCAATACTCTCGGTGCTAGAATCACAGGGGCGGGAACGAGTACTGTAACCATAGAGGGTGTTGAAAGTTTACACGGCGGTACATACAGAGTTCAGCCGGATCGCATAGAAACAGGGACGTTTCTGGTGGGTGCCGCAATTTCAAAGGGACACATCAGATGCCTTAATACAGATCCTAAACTTCTGGAAATTGTCCTGGATAAACTTACGGAGGCCGGAGCTCTTATAAAAACTACGGCTGATACAATTGAACTTGACATGAGAGGAAGAGAACTCTGTCCGGTGTCTGTGACGACCAAACCATATCCGGGTTTCCCTACAGACATGCAGGCTCAGTTTACCTTGCTCAATGCCGTTGCCCGCGGTGACGGAGTAGTGGTTGAGACCATTTTTGAAAACCGTTTTATGCACGTTCCCGAACTTAACCGCATGGGTGCGAATATTGAACTGCAGGGCAATACCGCCATCTGCCACGATGTTCCGTATCTTGTTGGCACCAATGTTATGGCCACTGATCTGCGGGCTTCAGCCTCGCTTGTTCTTGCCGGCACGATTGCAAAGGGTGAGACGATTGTAGATCGCATATATCATATTGATCGCGGCTATGAGCATATAGAGGACAAACTGAACGGGCTTGGCTGCAATATCACCAGAATTGAATAACAATGGAAAAGCTTAAGCCATACCATACCTTTGGACTGGATGTCAGTGCCGACGGCATATCGTTTCTTGAGAAAACTGAGGATTGCATCTCCTTTCTTCGTCATCGAAACCCGAAACTTCTGCTGGGATGCGGTTCTGATGTTCTGTTTACGGAGAATTTCTCCGGTCAGATCGGCATTATGAGAACTGCAGGTGTTGATATTTGCGAGGATCAGGAATGCTATCATGTAAGAGCTTCAGCCGGTGAAATCTGGCATAAACTGGTCGCTTCTCTGACATATCAGGGGATAGCGGGACTGGAAAATCTTGCTCTGATCCCGGGAACATGCGGTGCTGCTCCGGTTCAGAATATAGGTGCATACGGCAGGGAGTTTTCTGATTTTTGTGAATATGTGGAGGCTGTCGACGCATCGGGTAGTGTTGTGCGTTTTGCTCCTGCGGAGTGTGCATTCGGGTACAGATTCAGCAGGTTCAAGGGTGAGTGGCGCGACAGACTTGTTATTACGGCAATCGGACTTCGTCTGCCTAAAAGGTGGAAGCCGGTTCTTGATTACGGACCCCTCAGGTCTCTTCAGACTGTCTCAGATCTCAAACCGGTGGATTTGCTGGAGCATATTGTTGAAATCAGGCGGGCAAGAATTCCGGATCCCGCCGTACTGGGTAATGCGGGCAGCTTCTTTCAGAATCCGGTTGTTGATGAACCATGCTGCCAGCGCCTTAGGGAAGAGTTTCCCGATGTACCGGCATTCAGTCTTGGAAACGGCTCCTTCAAGGTGCCTGCCGGCTGGCTGATTGACAGGGCAGGACTCAAGGGTTTTAGATATCATAATGCCGGTGTCTATGATAAGCAGGCGCTTATTTTAGTTAATTACGGAGGTGCGGAACCTGCTGATCTGATGGAGCTTGCAAGGCACGTTGCCGGTTGTGTTTATGATCGGTTTGGCGTCAGACTGCATCCTGAAGTCAGAATATTTGGAAAAACTGGAGAAATATCCCTGGACTGATATGAGAAGACATCTTAATTCCCGATACAAGGAGCTGCTCGGTATTCTAAGCGACGGCAAATATCATGCCGGTACCGAACTTGGAGAGGTAATGAAAACCTCCAGGACGACAATTGCCAAGTATGTGCATAAACTGCAGGAGCTGGGACTTGATATTTATGCAGTCAAGGGCAGAGGATATGCTTTGCCAAGCACTGTTGAACTCCTGGACAGCGAGCGAATCAGCAGTGCGGTAGGCGGTGCTCCGGTACAGGTTTTTGACATGATAGATTCCACCAACAGTTACATGATGAGTTATCTGGAGAATTTTGAAGTCGGAAGCTGCATTCTTTCCGAAACTCAGACTAAAGGGGTGGGGCGGGCCAATTCTGTCTGGATTTCTCCGTTTGCGTGTCAGATTATTATCAGCATGTACTGGAGAATGAATCCGTCTGTAATTACGGGACTCAGTCTAGCAGTAGGCGTGGCAACCATCAGAGCTCTTGAGAAATTCGGCGTAGGCGGACTTGCTCTGAAATGGCCTAATGATATTTATGTATGCAACAGGAAGCTCGCAGGAATTCTGGTTGAATCAAGATCCACAATGGATGATAAATTTCATGTGGTGATTGGCACCGGTCTTAATATGGTGTGCTCAAAGTCTCTTCAGCAGAACTGCTGCAGCAGTGCAATAGCGCTGGAGGAAATAACCGGTCCGGCAAGAATCTCCCGCAATGAACTCGTAATAGCAATCATCAGGGAATACAGGAGTCTGCTGACAGAATTTGAGGAAAAAGGCTTTGCACCGTTTCAGAGTGAGTGGAGCAGCCGGGACATGTACCGCGGTGAAAGAGTGAAGCTTGTCAATAAAATAAGCGGTGAAACAATTGTAGAGGGTGTTGAGAACGGTATTGATGGAAAGGGACGCATACTGATTGTTGACAGCACAGGAAAAACCGAGGCCTTCAATGTGGGAGATGTTTCACTGCAGTACTGAAAGTCTGGATCCGTCACGGTAAAAAAAAAACTCCTGCAGAATTTTTTGCCGGAGTTTTTTTTTGAATCCGCTGGAAGCAGAACGCTGTTATTCAAAATCCTTAGGATCGAATTTCACAACCCATTCGCTTACTTCCTGATCAAACATCTTTCGATCGGCTTCGGACATATTTTCCGACCACATGCTCAGAACGTTAATCTTCTTCTTGTCGTTCCAAACCAGAACGCCTGAAGTTTTGATCGGCTTTTCATTCTGTTTTGACAGGCAGTTGCTGAATTCGTATCCGGCACCGTTTTTATTTATGGAAACCTGCTGACCGCAGAAATTTTTGATCCCGTTTTCAGCGGATCCCTTTTCTTCCTCAGGCTCGGTTAACTGGTAGCTGTAGAGCTGCGCCTCACTCGGCTTGATGTACGTTTTTGCCATGTATGACTGCATCTCAAGCGGATATGAGAATGAAGGCAGAACGGTGTAACCTAACTTCAGGGCTGCCGGATTTTTATTTTCCAATACATCCATCATTCCTATGCAGTCCTGTGCGCACAGCCTGTCCATGAAGGATCTGTCGTAATTGCTTGCAAGTTCGCGTTCGGTTTCTGAAACACCCTTTTCGTAAATCAGTACCGAGTAGAATCCTCCGGTGGTGTATACCGCACCTTCAACTTCAGAGCCCTCGACTGAACAGCCGGAGAAGGTTTCAAATTCATACATCTCATCCTTTTCCCCGTCCGGAATTTTCGGTGACTGGCATTTAATAAAAGGTCCCACAGACTTTTTAATTACTTCGTCAGGTGTAGTGAACTCTCCTTCCGGGTAATTGGCCAGAATAATCAAAATATCCTTATTGGTAGTCTTGTTGGTGAATATTTTGCCGTAGAAAGAATCAGGATAGCTGAAAAAATCAGAAATTTTGAACAGATTATCAGCTTTTTCTCTGATGACATTTTCCGGCATTTCGTTAATATCTTCGGCTTGGACCTGGAATGCTACTCCTGCACCTGCGACAGATGCAAGAATCGCAGCTTTTATTGCGATTGTTGATATTTTCATTTGTTTTATCCCTTTTTAAACATTGTCCACTACCACAGGCGGTACAGCAGATCCCGTAATTTATATATGGAATGTAACAGACTGTCAAAATTTTACGGATAATTATGCGTAACCTGTCAAAAAAATAAAGTCTGTGATATGGTTCAAATCTTTACAGTTTGGGTTTATTTCAATATAATACTATCGCAATAAACACATGATATTTTCAAGAATTACAGTGAGTATTGCCTATGTTAAGAATTGCTCAAGAAGCTCTTACCTTTGATGATGTCCTGCTGGTTCCAGCTCATTCTAGCGTCCTGCCGAATACTGCAGATCTGCACACCAAACTTACTCAGAGCATTCGTTTGAATATTCCTATGATTTCCGCCGCCATGGATACAGTTACCGGACCTGAGCTTGCAATCGCTCTTGCCCAGGAGGGCGGAATCGGATTTATCCATAAGAACATGTCCATAGAGGAACAGAGTGAGGCCGTAAGGCGCGTGAAGCGTTATGAAAGCGGCATGGTTACCAATCCTATAACAATTTCTCCTACAGCAACTGTTTCTGAAGTTCTTGCCATGACACGGCAGAATGGTTTTGCCGGTTATCCGGTAGTTGATTCAAACGGTGAGCTCGAGGGTCTCATTACAAGCCGTGACGTTCGTTTTATTACAGATCCGTCGACACTTGTGTGCAATGCCATGACTCCAAAGGATCGTCTTGTTACAGCCACGAAGAGTGCATCCCGCGAGGAAATTCAGGCTCTTATGCAGAAGTACAAGATCGAAAAGGTTCTGATTGTGGATGACAAGTTCAGACTTGTGGGCATGAGTACGGTAAGGGATTTTGAAAAGGCTGAAAGAAAACCTAATGCCTGCAAGGATGCACTGGGCCGGCTCAGAGTCGGCGGCGCAGTCGGTGCGGGACCCGGTAATGAAAAGCGAATTGATGCGCTTGTTGAGGCCGGTATTGATGTCCTTCTTATTGATTCATCCCACGGCCATTCGCAGGGAGTTCTGGATCGAATCAAGGAGGCGCGCCGTCTTTATCCGGATCTTCAGATTATTGGAGGCAATGTTGCCACAAGCGAGGGTGCGATTGCTCTTGCAGAGGCCGGTGTGAATGCTGTCAAGGTTGGTATCGGTCCGGGCTCAATATGCACCACCAGAATAGTAACCGGCTGCGGAGTTCCTCAGATTACAGCCATAGACAATGCGGTATCTGCTCTGAAGGGTTCCGGCATTACTGTAATTGCTGACGGAGGTATCCGCTACTCAGGTGATATAGCCAAGGCGCTTGTCGCAGGTGCTCACTGTGTTATGGTCGGTTCTCTGTTTGCCGGTACTGATGAGGCACCGGGTGAAATCGAACTGTTCCAGGGCCGCTCGTTCAAATCATACAGAGGAATGGGTTCTCTCGGTGCAATGTCCAAGGGATCGGCAGATCGCTATTTCCAGTCCGACAATGCAGCCGACAAACTCGTTCCTGAGGGGATTGAAGGCCGTGTTCCGTACAAGGGACCGCTTAAGAATATTATTCATCAGGAAATGGGCGGTCTGCGTTCGGCAATGGGACTGACCGGCTGTGCAACCATTGATGAAATGCGCACCAAGCCGCAGTTTGTCCGTATAACCGGTGCCGGCATCAAGGAATCCCATGTTCATGATGTAACGATTACCAAAGAGGCTCCTAACTACCGCATGGGTTAGTTTTCAGCTGCTGCAGATCCCGAAGGTTTCAGGATCTGCTTTTTTTATTTTTTCTACTCGGATTTTTTATGTCTCAGAATATTTATGCGCAGAGGATCCTTATCCTGGATTTCGGCTCCCAGGTTACTCAGCTTGTTGCCCGCAGGATCCGTGAGATTGGAGTTTACTGTGAACTCTGGTCATGGGATGTTACTGATGAACAGATTAAGGAATTTAATCCTCACGGCATTATCCTTTCAGGAGGACCTGAATCTGTAACGGAGGAGGGCTCTCCGAGAGCTCCGGAATACGTTTTCGAAGCAGGTGTGCCTGTGCTCGGAATATGCTACGGTATGCAGACAATGGCTCATCAGCTTGGAGGATCTGTTGCAACATCCGATAAGAAGGAATTCGGTTATGCTGCTGTTACGCTGAACGGAAAATGTCCTCTTTTTGACGGACTAAGCGACGGCAGGACTGCCGACGGCAGGGATCTGCTTGAGGTGTGGATGAGTCACGGCGACAAGGTGGATTCAATTCCTGACGGTTTTGAGACGGTGGCATCCACTGATAACTGTGCCTTTGCCGCTTTTGCAGATCCTGCAAGACAGTTCTACGGCGTCCAGTTTCATCCGGAGGTGACTCATACGAAGAAGGGGTATGAGATCTTTGAGAATTTTGTCAGAAAGATCTGCAGACTTGAAACAGAATGGACTCCTCGAAATATCATCAATGACGCTGTAGCCAAGATAAAGAGTGCTGTCGGGAACGAAAAGGTGCTGCTGGGCTTGTCCGGCGGTGTTGATTCTTCGGTAACAGCAATGCTGCTGCATAAGGCAATCGGAGACAACCTGATATGTGTGTTTGTGGATAACGGTCTTCTTCGCCTTGATGAGGGAAAACAGGTCAGGGAAATGTTTTCCGGCCGCTTCGGACTCAATATAGTCTATGCCGATGCTGAGGCCACCTTTCTTGAGAGACTCAGTGGGGTCAGTGATCCCGAGGCGAAGCGCAAGATTATAGGCAAGGCTTTTATTGATGTGTTTGCAGCCGAGGCGCACAAGCTTACAGGTGTCAAGTTTCTGGCCCAGGGCACCATCTATCCGGATGTTATTGAGTCAGCAGCGGCAAAGACCGGCAAGGCTCATGTTATCAAATCCCATCACAATGTGGGCGGTCTGCCGGAGGATCTTCATTTTTCTCTCGTGGAGCCTTTGAGAGAACTTTTCAAGGATGAGGTGAGAAAGATCGGAGTTGAACTCGGACTTCCGAAGGAAATGCTCTACCGTCATCCGTTCCCCGGTCCAGGACTCGGAGTCAGGGTTCTTGGCGAGGTGAAGAAGGAATACTGTGATCTTTTAAGACAGGCTGACGCCATCTTCATTGAGGAACTGAGAAAATCAGGCTGGTATGACAAGGTCAGTCAGGCATTTGTTGTTTTCCTGCCGGTTAAATCAGTCGGTGTTATGGGTGACGGACGGCGTTATGACTACGTTGTTTCTTTAAGGGCTGTGCAGACAATAGATTTCATGACAGCCAAGTGGGCTGAACTTCCTTATGAACTTCTTGGAAAAGTGTCCAACAGAATTATTAACGAGATCAATGGAATAAGCCGCGTGGTTTACGATATTTCCGGAAAGCCTCCTGCAACAATCGAGTGGGAGTAGACTCGGATCCCCGGACTGATCATATATCAGATTTCCGGGGATTTTTTTATGAAGATGCCGGCAACGGCAATAAATATTACGAGTCCCTTACATTCTGCAGCATAACATTTTGCAAGTTAGAGCCATTTTCAATAGAATACTTATAGCCTGCCGCGTGCGGGATGACGCAATCCTGACAGAGATGACGGACTGCATGCCGTCTTTCAGTTATAGATATATACTTGACTGATATGTGTGTGATACTATCTGAAAAGATGAAAATGTCGCAGGGTGTACGGATATTCAGGTCTTAACTGAAGGATCTTCTGATTAGAAACCGTTCCGCGCTGCAGCTTTGCGGAGTGCTGGAACGGTGATTTATATGTTACGCGGACATGACGGTTTTTTAGAACTCTGCCAATAATTAATAAATCGGAGAATTTTTATGTCACTTAGTTTAGTTGGCGATATCGGTGGTACAAACGCCCGCTTTGCTCTGGTTGAGCTTGAAAGCGGCGAGATTTCACGGGTAAAGGTATATTCAGGTCTTGATTTTCCGACACTGGAAGATTGTGCCAGACAGTATCTGACAGATGTGGGAGTTGAGATTGAGCATGCATGTATTGCAATTGCATGTCCAATAACAGGAGACTGGGTTCAGATGACGAATCATACCTGGAGATTCTCCATTCAGGAAATGAAGGCGAGCATGGGACTCAAGACTCTTGAGATAATCAATGATTTTACAGCAGTATCCATGGCTATTCCTGCACTGAAATCCGGTGATATGCTCAAAATAGGAGGTGGCGAACCTGTAAGCGGCAAACCTATAGCGGTATACGGCGCCGGCACGGGGCTGGGTGTTGCACATCTGGTTTGTCACGGCGGAGTATGGATACCGTTGCCAGGCGAGGGCGGACACGTAGATTTCGCACCGCATACGGAGGAGGAGGATAAGGTTCTCTTCCAGCTGAGAAAAATGTTTAATCATGTATCTTTTGAAAGAGTTCTGTCAGGACCGGGTCTGGTGAATATATATAACGCAATTGTACGTTCTGATGATCGCGAGCCGGAAAATTATATGCCTAAGGATATTACAGCAAAGGCGCTGAACAATACGGATGAGGACTGTGTGAGAACATTCAGAATGTTCTGCCAGCTTATGGGCAGATTCGGCGGAAATCTGGCTCTTAGCATGGGTACCTTTGGAGGAGTCTATATTGCCGGCGGTATAGTGCCGCGGTTTGTAGATGCGTTTCAGGCTTCAGGTTTCCGCAAGGCTTTTGAAGAAAAGGGCAGATTTGACAAGTATCTTGCACAGATCCCGGTGTTTGTTGTCACCCATGAGGCCGTAGGTCTGCTGGGAAGCGGTGCCTATCTCAGACAAAGTATAGGTTATAAACTGTAGCCGGCGAATGCACTCTGTGCATGCTGTCCGGGTTTGTGTTTGTGACCCGGTCATGGTTTTGCAGCGGCCGTTATGTCAGCAGTGCTGTATGACGGTCTGACTGCGGCAGGTTTGGAAAAGGTGCTGTTCTTCTGCGGAAGTTCGGTGCTTTTTACTTTTATCTGATTGTTCAGTAAACCGCAGTCC
Source organism: Succinivibrionaceae bacterium (assembly GCA_016284235.1). Taxonomy (GTDB): domain Bacteria; phylum Pseudomonadota; class Gammaproteobacteria; order Enterobacterales; family Succinivibrionaceae; genus UBA2804. The sequence goes on along the minus strand of JAEEOK010000059.1, from coordinate 25,715 downwards.
TGGGACTCATGGTAGAAAGGTCAAATCGGCAGAAAACCTGGCAGAAGAGTTCGATATTGGAGTGAGGCAAAATCCGGAATGACCCGGCTGTTTTATGGCAATTCCGGTTTGAGTTCAGCAGGCAGTCGGAATGCAAAACGCACCGTTAGGCGGATCCTGGCCTGCCGCTTCATTGCAGAAACCGGACGAACATATGCAGCTTTGTGCATGATGCAGAAGAAAACCGTGAAGCGAAACTGATTCTGAATGAGTTGAATGCGTCCGCAGTGAAAAGGCTGACAGCCGGTGCAGTGAATGTATTAACTCGCGGGCGGGCAGGTCTTAGAATTAAAGGAAAATCCCAGCGATTATTGGAAATGGAGTTTGTGGTAAGGTTTTGTGATGAATAAAAATTTTAATTTCAGTGAGACAGGAGTCCGGGTTTTGCATGAGGAGATTGAGGCTCTGCGTGCAATTGAACCTTACATTTTGGACAGTTCTTTTGCTCATGCCTGCGAGGCCATTCTTAATGTGAAAGGCAAGGTTATTGTCACAGGGATGGGTAAATCAGGACATATAGCATCAAAGATTGCCGCCACCCTTGCATCTACCGGAACCCCTTCTTTTTTTGTTCATCCCGGGGAGGCCGCTCATGGCGATCTTGGCATGATTGGCCAGGATGATCTGGTCATTGCCATTTCCAATTCAGGCGAAAGCTCCGAGATTATTACCCTGATCCCTGTGCTTAAGCGGCTTGACATAACTCTCATCTGCATTACAGGCAATGAATCTTCAACTATGGCAAGGGAGAGTGACATACATCTTTGTATCCATGTCGCCCAGGAGGCCTGTCCCCTCAATCTTGCTCCGACCTCAAGTACTACTACAACTCTGGTTATGGGTGATGCCATCGCGATTGCTCTGCTTGAGGCCAAGGGTTTTTCCGCAAAGGATTTCGCCATGAGTCATCCCGGAGGAGCCCTCGGGCGCAAGCTGCTGCTTCGCAACAGCAAAATTATGCATACAGGTAAGGATCTTCCGGTGGTATCCAAGGAAACTTCGATCAAGGAGGCTCTGGTGGAGATGACCAGCAAGGGGCTTGGAACAGTTGCCGTGGTGAATGAAGACGGTACTATCTACGGTATTTTTACCGACGGTGATTTGAGACGGGTGCTTGACAAGGATCAGTCTATCAACCAGCCGATATACAGGGTAATAAAGGCCGGATGCATAACAGTTCCCGAGGATATGCTTGCGGCAAAATCTCTTGAGATAATGCAGTCATATCATATCAACAGTCTTCTGGTGGCGGATGACAGGAACAGACTTGTAGGAGCCTTTAACATGCATGATCTGCTGGCTGCAGGAGTGTTTTAATGATAGAGACGCTTTATCAGAGAATAGATGACGAGCTGTATAAAAGATTTCAGCGGATAAAACTTGTTCTTTCAGATGTGGACGGTGTGCTGTCTGACGGAAAAATATACATGACGGCATATGGTGATGAAATAAAAAGTTTTAATGCCAAGGACGGCTGCGGCATTGTATCTCTGTCATCCTGCGGAGTTGAATTTGGTGTAATAACCGGAAGGGCCTCCCCTCTGGTTGAGAAGAGAATGAAGTCTCTTGGCGTCAGATATATCTGCCAGGGAGTCAGGGATAAATACGGCGAGTTTGTCCGTATAAGTCAGGAAATGGGCATCGGAGCTGATGAATGTCTTTATATCGGTGATGATGTAATAGATCTTCCTCTGATGCGTACTGTGGGAATCGGTGTTGCTGTCAGAGATGCCCATCCGCTGGTGCTCAGAGAGGCTGATTTTGTAACTGTCAATAACGGCGGCAACGGAGCTGTGCGGGAGGTTACTGATCTTATTCTTCAGTGTCATGACAGACTTGATCATAAAGAGATATCGCAGTGAGAAAAAGACATCTGTTTGTTATTATCTGTATATTGTTTGCCAGCGCGGCCATGGTTTATTATATCGCTGTCATGGATGTGACAGAGGCTGTTTCTGTCGAAAGGGATTACCGCCCCTCATTTATAGGCAGGGGACTGAACACGGTGGTTCTTAATTCAGAAGGTGCCGCGGATATAAAATTCAAGGCTCAGAAGATGGAGTACTATAAGGTTTCAGATACTACGTACTATGATCATCCGTATGTCTTCAAGAGACTTGCAGGTGAGCAGCCTGAAGGATGGGAGATTTTGGCGGATCAGGGATATTTCAATGCCGGCGAGTTTATAACCCTTAACGGCAATGTTCAGGTTAACGGCGGCGATATATCTTCTAAGGAGCATAAAAAATGGTGGAGTCTGAGATCTTCGTATCTTCAGTTTGATCTGAATTCTCATGACATAAGCAGTGACAAGGATGTTGTTATTTCAGGAACTGCCGGTTCGGTGAACCGCTGCGGCGAATTGAACGGCAATCTGGATACAAGGATTTTTAATTTTAAAGGGAGTTGCAATGCAGTTATATATCCGCAGGATTTTGGCACTGACTAGCGCTGTATGTCTGTGTTTTGGGGTTTCGTGTGCTGATGCCAGGCAGTCCGATCTCAAGGAGAAGATAACGATAGATTCTGACAGTCAGCAGGCTGATATGAACAATGATCATATTGTTTTTACTTCGAATGTTGAAATTCATCAGGGAACTATTCTGATTACTGCCGATCGTGTTGAGGTCTTTAGGGAAAACAAGGCCAGAAATCAGCACAGCCGGCTTCTTGCGGTCGGTTCGCCCGGAAAACCGGCGGTCTATGTGGAGACTCTTGATGACGGAACAAAAGTCAGAGCAGAGGGGCGGACTCTCAGTTATGATATTACCGACAAGTTCATTCTGGTGGAGGGCGGTGCCTATGTGCGCAAGCATGACAATGAGATCCGCAGTGAAAGAATCACTTATGATATGAGAAAATCCCAGATGAACGCGACTTCTTCAAAGGCGGGCGGCGGACGTGTTCATACAGTTCTGATCCCTGAACAGCTTGAACAGAAAAAATAATCATACGCATAAAGATACAGATCTTTCCCGATTAGATCACAAAGCATGATGTTTTATAACTGTGCAAATTCAATAGCAGAAGATATTGTAATAGAATCAGATTTAGGAATGAGGTTTTATGGCAACGCTTAAGGCTGTTAGTTTAAAAAAAATCTACAAGGATCGCGAGGTGGTCAAGGACGTTACCCTTGAGGTATCCTCCGGCCAGATCGTAGGTCTTCTTGGTGCCAACGGTGCCGGTAAAACAACGTCCTTTTACATGATTGTAGGAATCATTGCAAGTAACGGCGGACAGGTTTTTATTGACGGCATGGATATTACGGCTTTGCCGATGCATCAGCGGGCCAGGTACGGTATAGGTTATCTGCCTCAGGAGGCATCTGTTTTCAGACGCCTTTCCGTGGAGGATAACATTATGGCAGTGCTTGAGCTTGATCCCGCCTTGAACAAAAAGCAGCGCAGGGAGAGACTTGAAGCGATCTTAAGCGAATATCGCATTGAGCATATACGCAAAACCCTGGGGATGAGTCTTTCAGGCGGTGAAAGGCGCAGAGTGGAAATAGCCAGAGCTCTAGCGTCGGATCCTAAATTTATTCTTCTTGACGAGCCGTTTGCCGGTATTGATCCTAAATCTGTAAAAAACATTAATGATATTATTACCGGTCTTAAGGAGCGCGGCATAGGAGTTCTTATTACCGATCATAATGTCAGAGAAACTCTTTCAGTTTGTGAAACCGCCTATATTGTGGATTCGGGCTCGGTTATAGCTTCGGGAACACCTGACGAGGTGGTTAAAAATCCGGATGTAATCCGCAAATATCTGGGTGATGATTTTGCTATGTAGGATGTGTGAATGGCTCTAACTCAGTCTCAGGGACTTTTTCAGAAGCAAAGTACGACTTTTGCTATGACACCGCAGATGCAGCAACTTATAAGTATGCTGCAGTATACTTCGCTGGAGATGAATCAGGAGATTAATCGTCAGGTTGAAGAGAATCCCCTGCTGGAGATAGAGGATGATGTGGTTCAGGAAAATTCTTCCGAGTCCGCACAGAAGCCGGAGACAAATGACAGTGCGGCGGAAAAATCAGTCCGGAATGGTGATACCGTTCTTTCGGATCCTGTAGCTGCGGATCAGCCCAATACCGAGACTGACGCGGTCAGGGCCATGGAATCAGATTCTCTGCCGAGTGATGATGAATCTCCTCTTGATGACACCTGGGACAAGAACTGGGAAGAGGGCGTCACCTCTGTACACAGGAGTTCCATAGCCGACAGTGACGACAGTTATGAATATCAGGGTTCCACACAGGAAACCCTGAAGGATCATCTTTTGTGGCAGCTTAATCTTTCTTCCTTCAGTCCTGTTGATAACGCCATAGCAAGGGCGGTTATTGATGCCGTGAATGATGCCGGTTATCTGACTGAAACGGTGGAGGATCTTATAGATGCGGCTCAGAATATTATTCTGGAGGATCGTATCGAGGATGAGGGACTTGATTTTTCAGCGGTCAATATTGAAAAGGAACTGGCTTCACAGGAAGAAATCGAACCGGAGGAGGTTGTAAGCGTCATCCACCGGATTCAGTTGTTTGATCCTGTCGGTGTGGCGGCTTCGAGCATGAAGGAGTCAATGCTGGTTCAGCTCCGTCATCTGCATAGCGACAGTCCTTATTATGAAAAGGCGAGGGAACTTCTGACAGATCATATTAAATTTCTGGAGAGCAAGGATTTCAGAAATATTAAACGGCGCATGTCGGTGGGTGATGAAGTGCTCAAGGCTGTAATGCTTCTGATCCGCAGTCTTGATCCGCAGCCGGGAGCAGGTTTTTGTCATGACGACTCGGTTTATTTCAAACCTGATGTTCTGGTTCGCAGGGAGAGGGGCGAGTGGAATGTTGTTATAAATCCTGACTGCTATCCGCGGCTCAGAATCAATCAGACATATGCCTCGCTCATCGAGGACAGGGAGAACTGTGACTCCAGGGATGATGTGCAGTACGTCAAAAGACACCTCAGCGATGCCAAAAGTTTTATTGATAATCTGAACAAGCGCAATGATACGCTGCTTAAGATCGCAAGGTGCATCGTAAATTATCAGAAGGACTTTTTTGAATACGGTCCTGAAAAAATGAAACCTCTGATTTTGAGCAGAATAGCCGAGGAGTGCGGTGTTCACGAGTCTACAGTTTCGAGAGTGACCAATCAGAAATATATGTGTACGCCAAGAGGAAGTTTTGAACTCAAGTATTTCTTTTCAAGCTCTCTGAGAAGTGAAGCCGGAGATGACTGCTCATCAACTGCGGTGCAGGCCAAGATCAGAAAGTTGATTGATGCCGAGGACAAGAGAAAGCCTCTGTCGGATAATGCTATTTCAGCCATGCTTTCCGAAGAGGGGATCAGTGTGGCGAGAAGAACTGTCGCCAAGTATCGCGAAACTATGAATATTCCTCCGACCAGTCAGCGCAAGCAGCTCTGAACTGTCCGGCTTTCAAAGCACGCGCAGAGTCTTTAGTGTCATGGAGCAGACAGAATGCTACCCTGTAATGAGAAAAAAAGTCTTTCTGTTTTTGGAATTGGCCCGGTCTATGCGCTTCCTGTGATAGTTTCCTCCTTTTTATCTTTCTTTATGTTTGAAGATTCTGACTGGCACCTAAGCGGTACTGTACTCTTTGCTGTCTCAGCATCTGGAGCATGCATCACTGCATATGGATTTCATCTGTGGTTCAGAGCTGTTTTTATTTCGAAAATGATCAGCCACATAAAAAATAATCAGCTGATGACTGACGGTGTTTATGCCGTGGTGCGCAATCCTGTATACAGCGGCGTTCTTTTCGGCTGCTCCGGTGCTGTTTTCATATCAGGCAATGCAGTGTTTTTTCCCCTTCCCCTGTTTTACTGGCTGTATCTGAATATTCTTGTCCGTTTTACCGAGGAACGGTGGCTGTATAATCTTTACGGGGAACCTTATCTCAGGTACTGCGGGGCGGTTCCAAGGTGCATACCCCGTCTTTCAAGATTGTTCTGATCCGGTCGGGGCGTTTTCAGGAGTGAAAGTCTATGAATGAACCTTTTGTTTATGTGGTGTTAAATACCGAAATCCAGCTGGTGCGCGGTGACATAACCTGCGATAACGGTGTTGAAGCAATAGTCAACGCAGCCAATACCTCTCTGCTCGGAGGAGGCGGTGTGGATGGAGCCATACACCGTAAGGCCGGCCCGGAACTTCTAAGAGAGTGCCGCGGTCTTAACGGCTGTCCCACAGGAAGGGCAAAAATTACCGGTGCATATAATCTGCCGTGCCGTTACGTGATCCATACTCCGGGTCCTGTCTGGAGGGGAGGCGGCTATGGTGAAAGTGATCTTCTGGCTTCCTGTTACCGTTCATGTCTTGATGTTGCAATGGATAAAGGTATCAGATCAATAGGCTTTTCATCTGTTTCAACCGGAGTCTACGGATATCCGCTCAGTCAGGCTGCTGAGGTGGCGGTATCCACCGTGCTGGAGCATATCAGAAAGCATCCAGGTTCCTTCGATCTTATAAAGTGGATCCTGTTTTCTGAAGACGCACTGCTTGCTTATGCAAAAGTCTTCAGCTCAGCGGATTCGGACAGATGACGGTATGTTATAATCTTGAAGGTTCGAAGGAAGTAAATACTATGTCTGAAGTTTTTGATCAAAAGTTATTCGAGGGTGAAAGAGCTCTCTTTAAGAAGAAGGATCTTGATATCAGAAATTCCGTATTTCAGAACGGAGAATCGCCTCTTAAGGAATGCAGTAATATCAGTCTTGAAAATACACTTTTCAGATGGAAATACCCTATGTGGTACGGAGAGTATTTTACTTTAAAGAATTGCACCATGTTTGAAATGGCAAGAGCAGGCATATGGTATACCAGATGCATAGCCATGTATGACTGTGATATTCAGGCTCCTAAGGCATTTCGCCGCTCCAGCAAGATTGTTCTTGACGGTGTTACCTTTTCAAGAGCCGACGAGACCCTCTGGAACTGCAGTGATATCAGAATGAAGAACGTTACGGCAAAGGGGGATTACTTTGCCATGAACTGCAGGGATCTTGATATTGACGGCCTCAGACTTGACGGAAACTATTCATTTGACGGGGCATCTGATCTGGTGATCCGCAATTCGAGACTTCTTTCGAAGGATGCTTTCTGGAATGCTGAGAATGTGGAGGTCAGAGATTCTTATATTCTTGGCGAGTATCTGGGATGGAATTCAAAAAACGTGACTCTGATTAACTGCGTCATAGAGAGCAATCAGGGGATGTGCTACATGGATAATCTCAGACTTGAGAACTGCAGACTTATCAGTACGGATCTTGCCTTTGAGTATTCCTCTGTAAATGCCGACATCACCGGAGGCGTTGACAGTATTAAAAATCCTCTCTCCGGTCGAATTGAAGCTGACAGCATCGGGCAGATTATTCTGGATGATCCGGATATTCCCGAAAGTTCCGCTGAAATAACCGTTCGTCGCAGCATATGAGCAGAAGGGCCAGCGGTGATGTTTTTCTTCGGTATCTGAACAGCGGACGCAGACCGTCGTTCAGATTGCTTGTCCGCTTTGTACTGTTCATGGTGATTCCGGGAATTTTAGCTCAGGTGTCATCGGTTGTTATGCAGTATATTGATGCTTCAATGGTCGGGCACCTCGGTTCCCTTGAGGCTGCTTCGGTGGGACTTGTCTCTTCTTCTCTGTGGCTAATCGGCGGAATGGGGATCTGTATCAATATCGGGCATTATGTTCAGATTTCCCAGCTTATCGGAGCCGGCCAGTACAGGCTGGCAAGAAACCTTGCATGTCAGTCATACATAACGTCCCTTATTTTCTCTTCCATTATTGTTGTAATTGCCTGGAATATCGGTTCCTTCCTTCCGTACTGGCTCGGAGGTGATGAAAATATCTGTCATGATGCCTCGCGGTATTTTCGTCTGTACTGCCTTTCTGTTCCTTTCATGCAGTTCAATATGCTGTCAACCGGCATTCTTCAGGGGGCGGGCAGTATGAAGATCCCCGGGGTTCTTAATATTCTCAGATGTTTTCTCAATGTGTTTTTCAATTTTATTTTTATATTTGATACCAGCACATACAGTGTTGCCGGATACCATGTGGCAGTCCCTGGCATGGGACTTGGTGTAGCCGGGGCGGCTGTAGGAACTGTTGTTGCGGAGTTATGCATATCTGTTCTGATGCTGGTGTGTGTGTTCTGCTTCAATCAAAAACTCAAACTGGTAAGAAATGAGAATTTCTTCTGGCACAGCAGTTATTTTAAAAGGGCCGTCAGACTTGCTCTGCCGATAGGCTTTGAGCATTGTCTTATATGTTTTGCCATGGTTGTTTCTGTTATGATTGTAGCACATCTCGGTTCTGCTTCCGTTGCCGCCCACTCCTTTGCCATTACTGCCGAGAGTTTCTGCTATATGGCTGCATACGGTATATCTTCTTCAGCTTCCGCAATGATCGGGCAGACTGTCGGGGCGCAGCGCAGGGATATGGCGGTGAATCTTGCGTGGACCATAACAAGCATCGGTGTTCTTATGGTCAGCTTTGCAGCTGTGCTTATGTATATTGCGGCACCTTTCATGATGCGGCTGCTGACACCGGATCCTGTTATTCAGGAATATGGTACCGGTGTTCTGAGAATAGTTGCCTGGGCCGAGCCGCTGTTTGCCGCATCAATAGTTGTTTCTGGAATTTTAAGAGGAGCAGGGGATACACTCGTGCCCAGTGTCACCAACTGTCTGTGTATGTGGCTTATCCGTCTTCCGCTTTCCTTCTGGCTTGCGTGGGAGCTGGGACTTGACGGAGTCTGGGTGGCTATGAGTATTCAGCTGTGCATAACAGGAACTCTTCTGCTGATACGATTGAGAAACTGCAGATGGCTTAATTCAACAAGAAAGGAGGATCTTGCCTGTGAAGGAATTTGATTTTGATGAACCGGTGGAGCGCAGGGGAACGGACTCGCTTAAGTGGAGCGTTACCGGTGACGAACTTCCTATGTGGGTTGCAGATATGGATTTTAGGGCTCCGTCAGCGGTGACGGAGGCTCTTATGGAAAGAGTCAGACACGGTGTTTTCGGCTATTCCGTTATTCCGGAGCGGTGGTATGCTGCCTATATCTCATGGTGGAACAGGCGTCATGATTTTATGATTGATCGCCGCTGGCTTGTTTTTTCCACCGGGGTTGTGCCGTCGATATCTAGCATTGTCCGCAGACTTACCTCGGTGGGTGAGAATGTGGTGGTGCAGACTCCCGTTTACAATATCTTTTTTAATTCCATAGTGAATAACGGGCGTCATGTGCTTGAAAATCCTCTTGTTTACCGCAACGGTGAATACAGCATCGATTTTGAGGATCTTGAACGTAAACTGTCGAACAGTGAAACAACTCTCATGATTCTGTGCAATCCTCACAATCCTGTAGGAAAAATATGGAGCCGTGACGAACTGAGTGAAATCGGACGCCTGTGTGCCAGGTATCATGTTACTGTTGTGTCTGATGAAATTCACTGTGATTTAACAAAGCCGGAGAAAAACTATATTCCGTTCGCTTCTGTTTCGGAACAGTGCAGAAAAATCAGTGTAACCTGTGTAGCACCGTCTAAAACATTCAATATAGCTGGTCTTCACAGCTCCGCGGTGATATGCCCCGATGAGTTTCTGCGCCAGAGAGTGGAAAGGGGACTTAATACCGACGAGGTTGCCGAACCAAACGCCTTTGCTGTTGAGGGCGCTGTGGCGGCTTACAGCAGCGGCGGCGAGTGGCTTGATGCACTCAGAAATTATCTTGATACATCCAGATTCGTGGCCGGAACCTTTCTGCAGGAGAAAATACCCCGGGTAAGGCTGATTGATGCCGAGGCTACGTATCTGCTGTGGCTTGACTGTCGCGGGATAACAGAGAAAACGCGGGAACTGACAGCTTTCCTGCGCTCGAATACAGGACTCTGGGTTTCGGCCGGAGAAAATTACGGCGGCTGCGGTGCCGGCTTTTTAAGACTTAACGCGGCATGTCCTCACCGGCTTTTGAGGGACGGACTAGATCGTCTTGAACGCGGAATTTCAATGTTCGCCGCTAGGTGAGAATTAGGTGTTAGTGACAGACGGATTAGAGCTTTATTTAGCTTAAAAATAAAAAAAGACGACTGTAAGATCATGTTATGCAGATCTGTTTTTTCGCATTATTTCTTTTGCATAATTAAAACCTTGAAGAATCATGGTTTTATTGGAATATCCGCCGGATTTTCTGACACGACGGCAGTGATAGCGGCGGTATTGATCTGAAGATACAGTATCGGAATAATTTTCTTTGAAAGACTCTCTTTCCGTGGCTTTGCCTTTTTCGGGATCTGCTATGAGAATATTGTTCAGCAAAAATTAATTATGTTTGAGGTGGCTTGATGAAAGAAATAAAAATCAGACGAAGTGTAAGAAGTTTCAGTGACAGGGATGTGGATGATTCTCTTATTGAGCAGCTGCTCAGGGCTGGTATGAATGCGCCGTCAGCAGTCAATCAGCAGCCCTGGGAGTATTTGGTTATCAGAAATGACGCTGATAAAAAGTACATAGCGTCTATGGGACCGATTTCAGGATCTGCAGCAGTTGCTCCGGTTGATATACTTATGCTCAGCCGTACAGTTGATCTTCAGCTGCCTGAGCTTGTGAATCTTGATATGAGCATGGCGGCTGAGAATATTATGCTCGAGGCTGTATATTTAGGGCTGGGCTCAGTTTTTCTGACTGTTGTTCCTTATCCTGAACGGATGAAATATATTGCCGACAGGTTCAAACTTCCGGAAACCGTTGCACCGTTTGGTGTTATTGCTCTTGGTTATCCTTCATGGGATCGTCTTAATCACGAGGTGGATCGCTTTGAGAGTGAAAGAATACACTGGGGGGCATATTAATTATCTGCTTAAGTTTTTTAGTCAATATTCATTCTTGCTTAATTAAATTAAGTTTTTCTTACAATAATTTTGCTTTTGCTTGTTTGTAAAAGACTCAGAGTGTAAAATTAAAAACGTTGATTAGATTCCTTTAAGGAGATATTTATGACGATTAGAATTGGTATTTTGGGTTATGGTAATTTAAGTCGCGGAGTTGAAAGTGCTATTACTCATAACCCGGATATGGAGTTGGTGGTTGTATTTACCAGACGCGATCCATCAAGTGTCAAGATAAGAACACCCGGTGTTCCTGTTGTAAGCGACGGCGAGGCTATAGCCTGGAAGGATAAGATTGACGTTCTGATTTTAGGTGGCGGCAGCGCTACGGATCTGCCTAAGCAGACCCCTGCCTTTGCAGAACTGTTTAATGTTGTAGACAGTTTTGATACTCATGCAGTAATCCCGCAGCATTTTGACAATGTCGACTCCGCTGCAAAAAACAGCAAGCATCTGGCTGTAATATGCTGTGGCTGGGATCCTGGTATGTTTTCCATTAATCGTGCATATGCCAATGCAATTCTTCCTCAGGGTAAGGATTATACTTTCTGGGGCAAGGGTGTCAGTCAGGGTCACTCAGATGCCATCCGTCGCATTCCGGGAGTCAGGGATGCACGGCAGTATACTGTTCCTGTTGAAAGCGCTCTTGAAGCAGTCCGCTCCGGTTCAAATCCTGAACTTACAACCCGTCAGAAGCATACTAGAGAATGTTTTGTTGTTCTCAGAGAGGGTGCTGATGCCGCCAGGGTTGAAAGTGAAATCAAAAATATGCCTAACTACTTTGCCGATTATGATACAACCGTTCATTTTGTGTCCGAGGAAACTCTTGCAAAAGAGCATTCGGGTCTTCCTCACGGCGGGTTTGTGATCCGTTCCGGGACTACCGGTACTGACAATGAGTTCAAGGATGTGATTGAGTACAGTCTGAAGCTTGATTCCAATCCTGCATTTACCGGAAGTGTTCTTGTAGCATATGCCAGGGCCGTTTACCGTCTTAGTCAGGAGGGTCAGACAGGATGCCGCACAGTACTTGATATCGCTCCGTCATATCTTAGTATTCTTTCTCCTGCTGAACTTAGAAAGACTCTCGTATAAGGTTAATTTTTCCATACCTCATGACGCAAACTCTCCTTCGGGAGAGTTTTATCATTTCAGTTCTTGTTAAAATCAGATCAGACAGCTGCGGCAAAAGAGAGCTTTGCATGGTTTCTTTCCATGTGCATGATGAGAGTCAAACTCCTGCAGAGATTTACCTGAGAGCTGCATTTGCAGTCCAGGAATGCTCAGACTGTTTCCCGCTTATGGAAGATCGTAACCGGCACTTTTGTAGAGATCATACCATTCGTTTCTTGTGACAGTTATTTCCCTGGCCTTAAGCATTTCGGAAAAATGCTCCCTGCTGCATGTTCCTGCAATAACCTGGGTAAACGGCGGAATTCTCATGATCCATGCGGCTGCTGCTGCAGATTTTGTTGTGTGGTATTTTTCTGCCAGTTCCGCGAGTTTGTGATTAAGTCTGTCATACGACGGATTGCCGAGAAATGTTCCTGCAAATGTTCCGTACTGGAGCGGACTCCATGCCTGGATGGCTATTCCTCTGCTGCGGCAGTAGTCTATTACTCCGAGAGTTCGTGAAATGCCGTTGTTTGAATAGGTGTTGGTTTCAAGACATTCGGATATGGAAGGAGCAAAAGCCAGGCTGAGCTGGATTTGATTGATTTCGATCTTATGCTCCATACTTTTCTGCAGGTATTCCATCTGTGAGGAATTGCAGTTGGATACTCCGAAGGATCTGACCTTGCCTGCCTTTACGAGTTTTTCAAATGAACGGTTGATATCCTCCGGTTCCCAGAGTATATCAGGTCTGTGGATCAGCAGATAATCGAGGTAGCCGCATTTAAGGCGGGAAAGAATTCCGTCTACGCTTTTTTCAATGTATTCTCCGGAGTTATCGTAGCATACACCGGGAACTATGCCGCATTTTGACTGAATTATAACGCTCTCGCGGCTTATTCCCTTTGCAGTCAGCCAGTCGCCGAAAATTTCTTCGCAGCGTCCGCTGCCGTATATATCAGCGTGATCAAACCATCTGACATTGTTGTCATAGAGAAAATCTAAAAAGGAACTGGCATCCTGAATACTCAGATTGCTGAGTCTCATCATTCCTGCCACTATTTTACTGTTAACGCTTTTTTCCATTTTCGGGATCCTTTATATCTATTTAAATGTTCTCTCATTGTAGCTTTTTGTCCGGGAAATATGAATTACAGTGATTTGATTCTTCATAAATTTCCGATCTCGGCCCGCCTGCTATAAAGGAAAACATGGTTCTGTTCAACAAAGGTATTGATCCGCAGACACAGTACATTCGTAAGTATTTATATTTTGAACTTAAAAAAGTGAAATTTCGGCTCATATAATTTAAGAGCTGTTATGTTGATTTATGGATCACTCTGTTCTTTAACAGAGTCTTTAGATTTATTCCTGGAAGGATAAGAATACAGACTTTTCAGTCATTCTGCAGAATGGCTGAAAAGTAAGGCGGTCCCACTATACAGTGAGACCGCCTCGGCATTTATGCTTAATTATAATTTATTAGTATGCAATTCCCTGGGCATACATGGCTTTAGCAACCTTCAGGAAGCCAGCTATATTAGCACCGGATACCAGATTGTTCTTGTCACCGGTATATTCTTCAGCTGCCTTTGAAGCGTTTTCATAAATTGACTTCATGATACCCTTGAGTTTGGCATCTACTTCTTCGAAGGTCCACTCAAGTCTCTGAGAGTTCTGACTCATTTCAAGAGCTGATGTTGCCACACCGCCTGCGTTTGCTGCCTTTGCAGGTCCAAAGAGGATCTTGCTGCTCTGGTAAACTGCAATTGCTTCGTTGGTTGAAGGCATATTTGCACCTTCGCCGACTGCCCAGCAGCCGTTTGCAATCAGGGTCTTTGCAGATTCTTCATTGATTTCGTTCTGTGTTGCACATGGAAGAGCGATATCGCACTTGATTGTCCAGATTCCGCTGCAACCTTCATGATATTCAGCGTCGCTGCGGTAGTTCAGGTAATCCTTGATACGGCCGCGCTTAACTTCCTTGATTTCCTTGACTGCTGCCAGATCAATACCGTTCTTGTCGTAGATGTAACCGTTTGAATCGCTCAGAGCTACAACCTTTGCGCCAAGCTGGGTTGCCTTTTCAGTTGCGTAGATAGCAACGTTGCCTGAACCTGAAACTACTACAGTCTTGCCTTCAAAGCTCTTGCCGTTTGCCTTGAGAAGATTGTCCATGAAGTAGCACAGACCGTAGCCTGTTGCCTCGGTACGAGCCAGAGAACCGCCCCAGCCGAGTCCTTTGCCGGTAAGAACACCGGTGAATTCATTGCGAAGTCTCTTGTACTGACCGTAGAGGTAACCGATTTCACGACCGCCTACACCGATATCACCGGCAGGAACGTCTGTGTCTGCACCGATGTGCTTGCTTAATTCGGTCATAAAGCTCTGGCAGAATGCCATGATTTCACGATCTGACTTGCCCTTAGGATCAAAGTCGGAACCGCCCTTGCCACCGCCGATAGGAAGAGTGGTTAAGGAATTCTTGAAAATCTGTTCGAAACCGAGGAACTTGATGATGCCCAGGTTTACAGAAGGATGGAATCTCAGACCTCCCTTGTATGGACCGATGGCAGAATTAAACTGAACTCTGTATCCGCGGTTAACTTGAACTTTACCCTGATCATCAATCCATGATACACGGAACATGATCTGTCTTTCAGGCTCTACAATACGATCAACAATGCCAGCTGCAAGCCATTCTGGATGCTTTTCTACGATTGGCTCGAGGGATTCGAGAACTTCGTAAACGGCCTGATGGAATTCTGGCTGGCCGGGGTTGCGAGCCAAAACGCTGTCATATACAGATTGTAATAATTTCATAGTGTTACCTTCATAAGTACATAAGTAAAAACTAACAGATTGGTATCTGTGACTTTATGCGCATAATATATCCTATTAAAAATCTACATGCAAGTAAAAAGCTACTTTTGTTAATTTTTAAATACAAAAAGTAATTTTTATTAAGTTTTAGTTAAAAAATATTTAATTTTTATCGATTAATCAGAGCTGTGTTTAATGTTTGCGCATGGTGGTATGCAGTGATGCATTTATGTTTTTTTTATTCCGAAGAGAGTTTTTCTGTTCGATAGAGAAATTTCAGATATTAATAATGTAGGGGCAGAATACGTATCTGGTGATAAGGTCCAGTCTGCCGATATGATGCAGCAGACTGCACTGCATGCATCTTAAATAACAGACAGTTTTGCTGGTTGAAAACAGAGAATGAACATTTCAGATCATGGTCGCAGAGTATACTGCTTAAAATTCATATCCTATCATGCTTAAATTCTGTAAAATATGCGTGTGGTATAAAGTTGATTAATAAAAGATGAAAAATATAAGAAATTTCTCCATTATTGCACATATAGATCATGGAAAGTCTACCCTTTCGGACAGATTGATTCAGACCTGCGGCGGTCTGAGTGAAAGGGAGATGCAGGATCAGGTTCTGGATTCCATGAGTCTTGAACGTGAACGCGGTATTACCATCAAGGCTCAGAGTGTAACACTCAGCTATACGGCTGATGACGGTCAGATATACGAACTCAATTTCATTGACACGCCCGGACATGTCGACTTCAGTTATGAGGTATCGCGCTCTCTGGCAGCGTGTGAAGGGGCGCTCCTCGTCGTTGATGCCGGACAGGGTGTGGAGGCTCAGACTCTTGCAAACTGCTACACAGCAATGGAAATGAATCTGGAGGTGCTCCCTGTTCTCAACAAAATTGATCTGCCGGCGGCCGATCCTGATCGTGTGGCAGAGGAAATCGAGGATATTGTAGGAATAGAGGCGATTGATGCCGTCCGCTGTTCGGCAAAGACCGGTGTCGGTATTCATGATGTGCTTGAACTAATTGTCAGATCGGTTCCTGCACCTTCAGGTGATCCGGATGCTCCGCTCCAGGCTCTTATTATAGATTCGTGGTTTGACGACTATCTTGGCGTTGTATCTTTAGTGAGAGTAAAAAACGGTTCAATATCAAAAGGACAGAAAATCAAGGTTATGTCCACGGGGGTGGTCTGGAGTGTTGATCGTATAGGAATTTCTACTCCGAAGCGTGTTGATACGGACGGACTGTCCTGCGGTGAGGTAGGATGGGTCACCTGCGGCATGAAGACCATTCATGGCGCTCCCGTTGGAGATACGCTTACATCTGCCAAGAATTCCGCACTGGAGGCGCTTCCGGGATTCAAGACGGTCAAACCTCAGGTTTATGCGGGTTTGTTCCCTGTTTCCACTGATGATTATGAGTCGTTCCGGGAAGCTCTTGACAAACTGTCTCTTAATGATGCATCTCTTTTCTTTGAACCGGAAACGTCAACCGCACTGGGTTTCGGTTTTCGCTGCGGATTTCTTGGAATGCTTCATATGGAAATTATTCAGGAGCGTCTGGAAACCGAATATGATATAAATCTTATAACTACAGCGCCTACCGTGGTTTATGAGATTAAGCTGACAAACGGAGATGTTATTCATATTGATTCACCTTCAAGTCTGCCTCCTGTCAGTAATATTTCAGAGATAAGAGAACCTATTGCACAGTGCAATATCCTGACACCTGATACATATCTGGGAAATGTAATAAACCTGTGTGTGGAGAAAAGGGGAGTTCAGATAGCTCTTGTGTATCACGGCAAGCAGGTCGAGGTTACCTATGAAATACCTATGTCCGAGGTTGTTCTTGATTTCTTCGATCGTCTGAAATCCATATCAAGAGGCTACGCCTCCCTTGATTACGGTTTCAAGCGTTTTGAGAGAGCCGACATGGTGAGACTTGATATTCTTATCAACTCTGAGAGGGTTGATGCTCTGGCTCTTATTACTCACCGCTCGACAGCTCAGCAGAGGGGAAGAGAAATCGTTGAAAAGATGAGAGATCTTATTCCGAGACAGATGTTTGATATTGCAATTCAGGCGGCTCTCGGTAATCAGATAATAGCCCGCAGTACAGTAAAGGCACTGCGCAAGGATGTCCTTGCAAAATGCTACGGTGGTGATATAACCCGTAAACAGAAACTTCTTAACAAGCAAAAGGCTGGTAAAAAACGTATGAAAGCTCTTGGTAAGGTTGAAGTTCCCCAGGAGGCGTTTCTTGCTATTCTTCATGTGGGCAAGGATTAGCGGAATTTTAACGGAAATTATCGGTTTAAACTTCAGAAGTTGGATGACTCCGGGTGCTGTCCGGAATCAAAAGATTAGCAAGGTGTAAAAATAATGAATTTGTTTACTACCATATTGTTTACTGTGACCGGAATAGCTTTTATCGGTTATGTTTACGATTTTGTGTTTCTGCGCAGGGCAAGGAAGGAGCGCATTGATGAGTATCTCAGAGGTGTTGTGGCCAAGCGTGACGGAGCATCTGCCGGTCAAAAACTTAAACTTACCAGGGAAGACAAAAAAGCAATAGAAAAGCTGGAGGAGGAGGGTTTTTATATAGATCAGTGCCGCAGTCTTTTCTGGGTCCTGGTTTTTGTCATGGTGTTCAGATCTTTTTTGTTTGAACCGTTCAGAATACCGTCCGCATCAATGATGCCGACACTTTTTGCCGGAGATTTTATTGCCGTTAATAAGTTCAGTTACGGTATCAAGAATCCGTTTACCAATAAAAATATAATTGATACCTATGCACCTCAGCGGGGTGACATTGCGGTATTCAAGTATCCCGTGGATCCTAAAACTGATTTTATCAAGCGTATCATAGGTCTTCCCGGAGACAGGGTTATCTACAGAGACAAGCATCTTTTTATCAAACCAAGAGAAAAAGACAGTGATATTATCAGAGTAACGTCTGAATTTCAGGGAGAAGGCGAGTATTTTATGAACAGCATGCCGCAGTCCAGATTTTCCGAAACTCTGGGTGATGTACAGCATGATATTCTTATAAATCCGAAGACTGATAATAGCGAATCCTATTTTGTTCAGAATGGTCATCAGGGGGAATGGACAGTTCCTGACGGACATTATTTTGTAATGGGTGACAATCGTGATAACAGCCTTGATAGTCGTTTCTGGGGATTTGTTCCCTTTGAAAATCTCATCGGAAAAGCGAGTTTTATCTGGTTCAGTGTGGGATTCAAGGAGGATCCTCAGACGCTGGCGGAAAAATACATTCCGAATGAGTTTAGATTTAAACGTTTAGGCAGAATCAAATGACAGATAATTATTCAAAACTTGAGGCATCTTTAGGTTATACTTTTAAAAATAAGGATTACCTGCGCCATGCTCTGACTCATCGAAGCATGGGACATACATATAACAATGAGAGATTTGAGTTTTTCGGTGATGCTCTGCTGAGTGTCATTATTTCCCGTCATCTGTTTGATAAATTTCAAAACTGTGATGAAGGCATACTGTCGCGTATGCGCTCATCTCTGGTCAAAGAGGCTACTCTTGCGGAAATAGCGCATCGTTTCAATTTATGCGATTATATCGTTACCGGGCTTTCGGAGCGCAAGAGCGGAAGCTACCGCAGGGATTCTATTCTTGCCGATGCTGTTGAGGCTATTATCTGTGCTATCTATTTTGACACGGATTCCGACCTGGCAAAGCTTGACAGTGTTCTTATGGGATGGTTCGGCAAACTTATTGAAGAAATAGTTCCAGGAAAGCAAAAGGATCCGAAAAGCAGACTTCAGGAGTATCTGCAGAGTCGCAGTCTTGCGCTTCCCGTTTATGAAATCTTCAATATAGTCGGAGCCGAACACAATCAGATATTCACAGTTACCTGCAGAGTGTCTTTGTTCAGCGAGGCGTTTACTGGTACGGGAACCACCCGAAGACGAGCAGAGCAGGATGCCGCCATGAAAGTTCTTGCCCAAATTGAAAAAAAATGAGTGTTTATTGAATATGAGCAAAACAGAAAATAATGAAGCTGCTGTAAATCAGGAGTGCTCCGGCAATGCCGAACATTTTGAAAATGCAGATCCGGTTCAGACCCGGTGCGGTTTTGTGGCAATAGTGGGCAGACCTAATGTTGGTAAATCCACGCTTTTAAATAAAATTCTCGGTCAGAAGGTTTCTATAACCTCGCGAAAGCCCCAGACTACACGTCACCGTATCATGGGAATCGATACGGAATGCGGGTGTCAGACTATCTACGTTGATACTCCGGGTCTTCACTCGGTGGAGAAAAGAGCCATCAACCGCTTGATGAACAGGGCTGCGGAAAGTTCTCTCGGAGATGTGGGCATGATTTTCTTTGTTGTGGAGGGACTTCGCTTTGACTCTGATGATGAAATGGTTCTCTCGAAGGTTGCCAGGGCAGAAGCACCGGTGGTTCTTGTCATAAATAAAATAGACAGGATATCGGACAAGGAGAATCTTCTTCCCTTCATTGAGGAAGTCAGTAAAAAGATGCAGTTTGCCGATGTAGTTCCGGTGTCAGCGGTTCATGGCAATAATGTGGAGAAACTGAAGGAACTGGCCAGAAATTC
Source organism: Succinivibrionaceae bacterium (assembly GCA_016284235.1). GTDB lineage: Bacteria > Pseudomonadota > Gammaproteobacteria > Enterobacterales > Succinivibrionaceae > UBA2804. The sequence goes on along the minus strand of JAEEOK010000059.1, from coordinate 6,212 downwards.
GCTTCCGGAATCTGAATTTATATTTCCTGATGATTATATTACCGACCGCTCCTCACGTTTTATGGCTTCTGAGATTGTGCGTGAAAAGCTGATGCGTTTTACAGGGGACGAGCTTCCGTATTCGGTTACGGTAGAGATTGAGAATTTTAAAACTGACGAAAAGGGAATTTACCATATTGATGCTCTGATTCTGGTCGAAAGAGATTCACAGAAGAAGATGGTAATAGGTGCGGGCGGATCAAGACTGAAGCAGATAGGTATCGAAGCCCGGCAGGATATGGAAAAATTGTTTGAAAACAAGGTTTGCTTGAAGACATGGGTTAAGGTCAAGTCCGGATGGGCTGATGATGAACGTGCTCTTCGTTCTCTGGGATACATTGATCAGGATTTCTTCTCAGACAATGACAAGAAGAGCAGGAATTAGTTACATACCTCGCAGTCAGCAGATGTTCGTATTGAGGACCAGATCTTATCTGGAGTACGGACAGCTGATAGATTTGTTTACATTTGATAATGGTATAGTTACGGCTGTAAGTCGTAACTCAAGGCGGATCAAATCTCCTTTGAAGGCGCAACTTCAGCCTTTTAATCTGCTCACGGCATCTTTGAGCGGAAGCAGCGAACTTATGAATTTATCAAATGTTGAACTTAAGAACCGGTACGCTTTGGGACCGGTTGAGACCTTTTGCGGTCAGTATCTTAATGAGTTGCTTTTCTATCTTATGGAAAGAAATGTTCCTTATCCTGATATATTTAACGGCTATCAAAATTTATTGTCTTATCTGACTGACTACGGTATAACCGGTGTAGAGGCGGTATTCCGTCTTTTTGAACTCGATGTTCTGTCCCAGCTTGGATACGGGATAAACTTCAATACAGATTCTCAGGGTAATACCATTTCAGGCGCTGAGAGATACTATTATGATCCGTCATCAGGTTTTATCCATGCAACTGATTGGAACAACATTACGACTTTTTCAGGAGACGATTTGAAACGTCTCGGTGCCGGTGAACTGATGGATCTTGATGTTCTTGCTGCCGCAAAAAAAATCTGCAGACAGGCTATAGATTCTCATCTGGGTAATCACAGAATAAAGAGCAGGGAACTTTTTTCAAAATACAAGGCAATGTTAAGACAGCAATAATATCTTTATCCATAAAGTTCAATTTTCAGAAATTCATGAAGGTTGACCGTGTTTGTGTGAAGAGCAGGGGAAAATATAGTGACATCTGAGGGTGAAAGTTAAGATAATTTCCTGCTTATGCGGTAATTTAATCTGATTGTGATGTTGATGAAGATTTTTTAGCTATGTTTTACTGTTTTTGTAATGTATGCTGGAGGAACAGCAGGGAATTTCTGCAGGGCAGGACAATGGCTGCTTTTCAGTAGAGAAATTCCTTTTGTTATCGGTGCTGTAAATAAAAATCTTGAAGTTTTTTAATACCGATGTTCATAGAACCGGTGATTTGAAACAACAGGAGTTTAGAGGAGATGTTTTAATAATATGAAATCAAAAGTATATTTAGGTGTAAATATTGATCATGTAGCCACCCTAAGAAATGCTCGCGGTACAAGTTATCCAGATCCTGTATATGCAGCAGCTATTGCAGAGGAAAACGGAGGAGACGGGATAACTACTCATTTAAGAGAGGACAGGCGTCATATAACTGATCGTGATGTGGAGATTCTCCGCAGGACTATAAAAACCAGAATGAATTTGGAAATGGCTGTGACTGATGAAATGGTTGAGATTGCCTGCCGGTTGAAGCCTGATTTTGTATGTCTGGTTCCTGAAAGACGTCAGGAGGTAACTACTGAGGGAGGTCTTGATGTTGCTGGTCAGATTGAAAAAATTGCAGCAGCAGTTTCAAAAATGTCTGAAGCCGGTATTCAGGTTTCTCTTTTCATAGATCCTGTTAAAGAGCAGATAGATGCCGCTGTTAAAACCGGTTCTCCCCTAATTGAACTCCACACCGGGCGCTATGCAGATGCGGATTCAGAATCTGTTCAGCTGGAAGAACTTCAGCGACTTAAGGAAATGGCTGCCTACGGCACTTCAAAAGGATTGAAGGTTAATGGCGGTCACGGTCTCAACTATCATAACGTGTCAGCTGTTGCTGCAATACCTGAAATTAATGAACTTAATATCGGTCATTCAATTATTGCAAGAGCTGTTTATACAGGTCTCCCTGAGGCAGTGCGTGAAATGAAGCGTCTGTGTGTTGAAGCAAGAAACGCAGATTGATTAAGTCATGGATCAGAAAAATTATGATGGGTAAGAAAGTTTGCCTTAATTTTTTTTGATCTCATTGATAGAAAGGACATTGCCGCTATTTTATGATACGGTTGTGTCCTTTTCTTATTTTTAGGAGACATCTGCATTGTCAGTTTTTTGTTTGTGTATGTGATGCTGTATTTTTCATCTTATTTCGTTTATTGAATTTTCGTGCAGGAGCTTTTTGTGGCTAATTTTTTTAAACCGGTAAAGAGTCAGACAGATCGTTATTTTGATTTGGAAATTACAGATCTTGACGGAAAATGCCGAGGTGTAGGGCACAGTTCCGGTCGCACCTGGTTTGTAAGTGGTGCCATGCCGGGAGATAATATTCGTGCTGAGAAAATTGAACTTTCCAAAGGAATCGGTTTTGCTTCTGTTCAGAAATTCAATATCTGTTCACCGGAGCGGATAACTGAGAATTTATGCGAGTTTTCTGATCTTTGCGGAGGTTGCAGTTGTCAGTTTATACCTGTTGAAAGGCAGATTGATGCGAAGTTTCGTGGACTTCAGCAGGTATTCAGAAAAAATGTAGGTATTGAACTTCCGCCTCCGGATCGCATTGTCACTGGTGCTGAGGTCGGCTATCGCAGAGCTTGCAGATTGTCAGCCTACTACAACCGTTCAACAAAAAGAACAGAAATAGGTTTCAGGAAGGCAAATTCTAATCAGATTATAGAAATATCTGAATGTAGGGTTCTTCTACAGGATTTGTCCGCTATCATTGTACCTATGAGGGATATTGTCAACAGCCTTGAAAGTAGGGCTTTTGTTGGGCATATTGAACTGCTGATGACTGATAACGGAGTTTTTGTTCTGATTAGGCATACAAGAAAAATATCAGATGGAGACAATGATATCTTGAAAAAATGGTCTGCAGAAAAAAATATTACCGTTTATATTCAGGATGAGTCAAATTCTCTCATTTGTCTCTCGGATAAGAAAATAAAACCTTTTTATGAGGTTAATGGCATACGTTATGAATTTACGCCGGATGCATTTATTCAGATCAATGGAACTGTTAATAATGAAATGATTGATACGGTTCTTGAGTATATGGCACCTAAAAATAATGAATCATTTCTAGATCTTTTTTCTGGTATGGGAAATTTTACTCTTCAGCTTGCACGAAAGGCTGGATCTGTAACTGGTGTTGAAGTTGTTGATTCCATGGTTAAGACCGGAGTTTCAAATGCCTCGCTGAATGGTATTGAAAACGCGTCTTTTGTACAGTGTGATCTTAGCCATGAGTTTAAGAAAGAGAAGTTTGCCGGAGAATCATACGATGGCGTTTTGCTAGATCCTGGAAGGGAGGGCGCTGCATGTGTCGCCTTGTATATAACTAAAGCCAAGCCAAAGAGGGTTGTTTATGTTTCGTGCAATCCTATAACAGCGACCCGTGATTTTAAAGTTCTTATAGATGCTGGTTACATCTTTAAACGGTGGTCGATTTTCAATATGTTTACCCATACGGAACACGTCGAGACGGTTGTACTGCTGTCACGTGATAAAGCCTAAAGAAACCAAGTATTCATGCGGTTTCAGCGGTGGTGGATAAAATTTACACAATGAATTTTATGCTGTATTTCTTTGAAAAATGAGTTTGCTGAAACATATTTACAGTATGAAAAACAGGCATTTTTTCTGAGGTCGAGTGTGCTGAACTGCTTTTTGGCAATAGCAGTTCTGAACACCCAACCCCAAAATGGCTCTGAAACTGTGGAATTGCTGCTAGAAGGATATTCGAAATGCGATTGAACGAATATAAGTCTCTTGATGAATTCATGTCTCAATACACAGGAGAATGGGGGCCGTCAGAGGGGCATTGGTACGGACTCGATTTTTCATATCATGGAACTGAGTACAGACTACACACTTGGTCAATGTACAAAGATGAAATTAAGATCTTACCTGATGGAAGAGACGTTCTTTTTGGTCTATACAAAAAAGTATTGGGAGATGATGAAGTATCATCTGAGCATAGACGTAAGTACGAATTGTTAGGAAAGTACGCTGATATGCATGATTTACTTGAAAGTCGGGTTATTGGGGGGATTCCATTCTCGGAAGTCATCATGGATGATTACACTGAATTACTTGGTCAAGATTGACAATTTTCGAGAGCCAGTTTGATCACTACTCTTGTCGTTCCGTCTGCAGATATCGACGCACAGATTTACCAGTGCAGCATACACTATTATCATTCATGGTGTACGGCTCAGTCATGTCAGAGGCGCAATCGATGGTTACGGCTCGCTTGTCATTGTCCCAGGATGACGAGCACCAGGAGCGGTTCTGTTCATCAGTGCATAGTCCGATTCTGCCGTCAGCACCGATGCAGTAGTTGCAGCTTGCCTGTCTGCTGCTGTTTTTGAAGCAGTCACAGATTAATTTTCGTCAGGGAATAATTTTTGCAGTTAATAATGATAGTGGGTATTACCGTCCTAACAGACAATCATTAAAGCTAGTTGAGCGGATCTTAAACGTCTGTACAACAGCAACAAGGAATTGTTTGATGAAGATTCTAAGGGGATGAAAAATGAGCAGTAACAAAATTGATGAGCGGACACATTGGCTGTTCAATCGTACTTATGGTGTTAGTTCCAACGAACAACGTAAAGAAACAAGGGAGAAAGTAAAACAGCAAATATCTGAATTTGGATGGAAAAAAACATTTGAAAGTTGGATAAACTATCTTTTTACTGAATGTAAAACCCCCGAATCCGCAATCAATTTTGCAAATTTGTTCTGGAGTTATGGAGGTCAGGATCATCCTGTCATTGAACCATATAAATTCTTAGGTTATTTTTACTATAGGATTGATTTTGACACTGAGAAGTATGACGAGCTCGGAATACTTGACAGCCTTGCAATAGATCTCTTACCAAAGGCTGGATATTCCTATGCTGATCGGTTAATTAACGATGAGTATATTCCAGAACTTGATCCTAAGATAATTGCTCAAGTTGAGGCATATAAATCTTCGGGACGTTAGAGAATTTTTAAGCTAGTACATTGATATCAAGCCGACGCTCCTAGTAGTATTGTCGGCTTTTTCATCATTCCCCGAGTCTGCTATTTACTTCCTGAGCCAAATCGCCCAACTTCCCGAATAGCCAGTTTCCAGGACAGGATTTTCGAGCAAACTAGCGGTGAACCGTCAGCAGCATCTCATCCGGTTTTACCGCATAATTTAAAGCCTTATCCCGATCAGCAATCCATACAAGTTTCTTTTTATCATTCCTTCTGCAGATATCAACGCACAGATCTACTAGTGCGGCATACACCTTATCATTCATGGTGTAAAGCTCAGTCAGATCAGATGCGCACTCGATGGTTACGGTGTAGACGACTCCGTCCCAGCAGTCTTCCGGAATCTCGATATCGGTGGTAATGGTCTGTCCGTTAATGGCTATTATTCTTCCTGTAATATTTGAGAGATTCTCATCCAGCACCAGTCCCACAAGGTCGTTGAAATTGCAGTTGAGTCCGTTGAGTTCGGTTTTGATGTCATAGGTTACTCTGGTATTTCTAAGATACCGAAGTCGCCTCATACCGAGTGCCATGGCATGCTCTCTGTCGGTTACTCCCCAGGCATCAAGTCTCTCCTGATTGTCGGATTCCGGATAATACGTGATGCGTTTATTTCCTTCCTCATCAATGTGACAGTACACCGTTTCGGTCTTATAGGTTTCCGGAGAGGTGAAATTTACCACCACCTCATTCACGTCATCATCTTTTGGCAGAGAGTAAGTGATTACCGGACTTGAGGTCATATTGCTCTTCGTAAAAATCTGCACAGGCTGTGCTCCGGCATGAAGTCTCTTAACCGATAAGGTGTTGTCACGAACCACCGGAACTGCAAAGCCACAGTTAAGCACATCACGCAAGGACTCAAGTAAAGTGCTGTCACTGCCGATGGAGCCGTTGCATTCA
>JAEEOK010000058.1 GCA_016284235.1 Succinivibrionaceae bacterium | reverse complement strand
ATAAAATAAAAAAAATAAGATCGTGCTATCACGGGAAATGTAGAGATAAGGATTTTGAGCGACGGAATATTGCTACCTTTCAGAAATAAAGGAGCTTTTCATAGGTACAGATTTCTCAATGATTGTGCTTAAATGTTAAACCTCATCCGTAGTATAGCACCTGCAGTAATGCTCTGTTCATTTTTTCATGAAGCAAGGAGTACCTTCAAAAATTTACATAACAAGCCCTGCACCGGAGCAGATATACCTTCAATGCATATCCTCTTCAATCCCGTCATGAATATTAAACTCAAGGATCAGCTAATTCTAATGGCATAAAAACCGGATAAAGTGTAAAATGGAGTAACGGGTCAAATGAGAAAAGCATGGAAAAAAAGTCATCATCAGTAAATGTTCAGATAAAGCTGAATGCCGGTCTCAAAAAAAATGCGGAGAACATACTCGAGGAGCTGGGTATGGATCTGAACACCTTTATCAGCATGTCACTTTCAAAGCTAGTAGAAGAGAAGAAAATACCGTTCAAAATCGGTTTTTACAAAGTTCCTGACTACACTCAACAGGAAGCATTCAGGGAGGTCCAGGCCTCCATGTCCATGGAAGGTTTTATTCTCAACAGCGAGGATATGCAGCTCCTTGACGACTATTCAAAAGGTGAAATCACCGGTGATGAAATCAGGCACAGAATTATAGAATCACTTTAAAACACATGTATGATAAAACCTACTGCTATCCGAATTCAGACGTCCTTATAAATAATCTTGATATAACCGATGAAGATAAGCTTGCAGAGGCAGAGCGCAAATTCACCATGCTTAGAATTTACGAACTTCTGCAAAACCCCATTATCGGCAGCTTCGATCTCAATCATCTGTGCCGGATCCACCAGTACATTTTTCAGGATCTCTACAGCTGGGCCGGAGAACTTAGAACCGTAGATATATCAAAAGGCTATTATTTCTGTCACTGCGACTATATAGCAAGCAACGCAAAGAAACTTTTTTCCGATTTAAAGAGTGAAAACTATCTAAAGGGCGCATCACGGGAACGTTTTATTACACGCATATCCTTTTATTTTTCCGAAATAAATGCTCTTCATCCGTTCAGAGAAGGAAACGGCCGTGCACAGCGGGAGTTTATAAGATCGTTGGCACTGTGGAACGGGTATCAGATAAAGTTTTCTCTCGTTCCCGCCGATGAAATGCTCAAAGCAAGCATAGACTCTTTTGCATGCGACTACCGAAGAACCGAGGAAATGTTCAGAAAATGCATAAGCAGTACGGATGTGAGCTGTTCATGACTGCGCGGCTGCTGGATGAACATTCAGATTTGATTTAAACTTTCAGCCTGACTGTCGAAATATCATTTTTCAGGATTACTATGCAGATACCGGGAAAACCAGCAAAATATATAACAGCGTTACTTACTGTCTCTCAGCTTCTTATAACGGCTGCCGCACACGGTGAAGAACAGCTCTGTACATCAGGAAAAGACTGTGCACAGCAGGGGTTCACACTTTATCAGGAAGGGAAGTACACACAGGCAAAATCAATGCTTGAACTGTCATGCAGACAGAATTTCGGTGTCGGCTGCTTCGGCCTCGGATTTCTCTATGAGAACGGTCTTGGCGTCATGCCGGAATACTCAAGGGCATACGGATATTTCGAAAAGGCATGTGAGCTTCAATTTGCAGACGGATGCTACTATGTCGGTCTTTATCACATAGAAAAAAAAGTTTTCAAGGCCGACAGAAGTGAAACGGAAAAAGCGTTTAAAAAAGCGTGTGATCTTAATCATGCCGAAAGCTGTGCCATGACTGCAGAATTATATTTAGAAAAAGATGATGAGGCATCGGCGAAAGATTACCTGAAAAAGGCATGCGACCTTAATGCAGCGGAATCATGCACAAAACTGAAAAAATTAAAAGAAGGCAGTTTGAAATAAAGAGCCGTTTACATCTCAAAAAATTTAATCAGTACGATCCAGACCTTTAAAAGGATGACTGCTTTTCTGTTTCTTTCAGCGATAAAGAGAAGGGACATTCCGAAAGGGCAGCCTGAGATAAAAAAGTCCTCAATAAAGAGGACTTTTAAAGAAACTAAGAGATAATTAACTAAATAAACTTGATAAGCTTATGAAACGCCTTGTCGGCGGCATCAAGAGCCTCATCTACAATTTCAAGTTTAAGCTCCTCGGGATAGGACTTAAGCCAGCTCCTGATATAATCATAGATGCCGGCCTCCTGTCCCGGTTCGAAGGCTATTCCCAATTCCTGACACAGCATAAGACTTCCAAACTCGGCAGTCATTTCCTCCTGAGGATATGGAAATGATCTGCTACAGGATGGAAAATTATACTTTGTCCAGTGCACGAGCTCATGAAACACCGCTTCCCACTTTCTGCTTTCAGAAATAAATTCAGAATTGTAAGGAAGATAGATGGTATTTTCATGAGGCACATAACTCGGCTGGATTGTACTGCAGATTGCAATCCTAACATTAAGATTGCTCAGCAGTTTCTCGGCACACTCATTAGAAGACAAACTCTGCTCCCCATAGTCTCTTACTCTATAGGAATCATACATCAAACCGTTTTCCGGATTGCTCCAGACTATATCTCTGTAACTGTAAACCCTGTAATACCTGATACATGCGGCTGAAACAGGATGGGGATCCAGACGAAGCGCCTCCTCAAAGCTTTTAGCCTTGAGAAAGTTACCTTTGCCGTCCTTGTAGGCCGGAGCAAAGAATTTAATCACATGACTTCTGCTTCCCTCAAGCACAGAGCCTGTTTTCAGGTTCAGCTGCCTCATGGTAGAATACCTCAGATCAATTTTATATTCCGGATCAAGCTTTGACTGCTCCCATTCAGGAAGATATAAATTGATGGAATTCTTTCCCCTGTAATGAGTATTTGAAATCGGATTAAACGGCTTCATTGCCCTGAGCTCAGAAGCAGTCCAGCCCTTCATCCATTCACCCATATTGTTTTCAATAACATTAAGAAAGGTTCGTGCGGCAGCACTTGGTTCACCATATTTTTTAAACATTTTCATCTCCTCATGGGGATGAAAATGCCCTGCGGGGTACTTTCACCCCGCGGGTTAAAACAGCTCTTTCGAGCACTACAAATCCATGCCGAAACGGTTTAGGACGCCAGATTTACCGAAGACAGCCTGGTTGCTGATTACGGATCATAAAAAAATGATCACAGTAAATTCTCAAAATATGCCGTCAGACATCATAAAAAAAACTACAGAAAAATTAAAAGCGGCAGTCATTCAAGTCCCAGTACAGCCGGAAGAAACCTAAAATCAATCACCCGATAAATAATTCTTTTTATGAAACCCAGGAAAATGCCGGTGAACCCCGCCGGCAGGTATGGAAAAAATTTTTTTATAAATCTTCATCAAGCTGTTCAAGACATGACATATCAATATCGCATATCCTTCTTGCCCTGCCGATACAGGTTTCAAGAGTTCCCTGCTCTATCAGATATGAATTTTCATAATGTCTGTCGCCGTCAAGATCAGAATAGTTCCGCATCCAGAGCGTATATAAACGATCTCCCTTCTCAAGATAGCATTCCGATCCGAAGACATTGCTTAAAACCGAATTTAAAAAAAGATCCTTTTCCTCAATTGAGCCTATCAGCATTTTGTTTTTCTCCTAGTACAGTGATTCCTTTCAAAAATCTGCAGTAAGAAGCAAATCTTTAAAAGGAACCCCGCACACGGAGTTCCACAAAGTTTGATTAATCAGTTAAAAAGGAATATTTTCAAATTCACTGCCGGACAGTTCACGGCAGGAATCAGTAAGTGACTTAACCTCAGCCGGTACATCCTTCAGCAAAGTTTTCTCATCCCTGCTGAATGAAATAAAATCACTGGCAATAATCTCCGTCATATAACAGATCTGATTGTCGCGATTCTGGTATTTTCTGGTCTGAAGTCTTCCGACAACAAGAACCAGAGCACCCTTTTTCAAAAACCTGGAGGCATTATCAGCAAGATTTTTAAAAAGCACTACCCTGTTCCACTCAGTAACCTTTTCAGTGGCTGTATTCAAAAGCGAACGCTCGTATGAAGTACCAACAGAAAGAGTACAGATGGACATGCCGGCCTGGTTCTTGGCAAATTCAGGATCACGGCCAAGGTAGCCAAGCAGTTCAACACGATTAATACAATGCATTACAGACTCCACAAACAAAACAACAAAAAAAACAAAACTACCGGCAGTCAGAGATACCCTCTTGCTGTTCTCCAGGCATAAAAAGAGCCAATGAAAACACCTTCAAGGGATTCACAGCGGTAAATCAAACGCAGACAGTCAAGTTCAGCGGCACTCATATAAAACTCCGAAAAAAAATTCCGAAACATCATGAGTCGCCACACGGGGCATGATGCCCCGGAACAGGAAACAAACAAAAAATCAATTTTGATCGATCGCAGGACGGATCCGGAGGATTGAGAACCTCACCGGTCTTTATCCACATCTCAGGAAGAGATATGAAAAATGTACGAATAATATAACCCCGTCCCCCCGGTTGAATAAACAGGAAATCAGGACGCAGAGGGAAAATTTTTCAAACCATGGCTGAATATTTATGTGGTAGATTTGATGCGTTGTCGGGATTTGTTTCTTCAGATATGAATAAATTCCCGTAAAAACGGACTTTTTTCATAGAAAACAAAACATGGAAATCATTAAGACATGAATAATAAAAAAACAAATGAAGCGGATAAAATTACGGAAAAAGAAGATGCTGCCGTAGCCGCTAATATATCATCAGCGAAGGCTTCAGCAGCAGGATCGGATAAAAAATATAAAAAACCAGCTCAATCCGGGATCGAAACAGCAGCATTATCCGAAGCATCAAAGACGGATTTAAATATAAGCGGATCATCTGCCGGAAAAAATACAGTTTCAGAAGCTGAAGCTGCAGGAAAATCCGGAGACACTGAAGACAATGAGAGAAAAGGTAAAAAATTATCAAACAGAGAATCGGCATCCTCTGAGCAGATTAATAAAAAAACTTCAGCTGACGTGACATCGGATCCCAAACTGCCGGCTCAAAACAAATCTGCCGGCAAATCCACGCGCCAGAAAAATTATTCCACGGCCTTTACCCTGTACAGAACCAAAATCTATACCAGTGATGTAATCAAGTATTTTCAGAAAAAAACATTCAGCGTTATCAACAACTGTCTATTCAACCTGTGCATGGTCCGCCCGATTCATATGGATGACAGTGAATATGACGAACTGTATAAAAATCTGTGCATGATATTTGAAAACACAGAAAAACAGCTCGGTTCAGCACAGGAAAAATTTTCAGCACTTTTCGGAGAGAATAAAAACCGGGCTCCTGATATTTATTATTCCGCACCTCTGGAAACGGAACTTCAGCTCAAAACCCCGCTGTCCCTGAGATACGTAAAAATACTTGAATCACTGGATCACCTTCTTCAAATCATTGACAAGGCTCATAACGCAGGATTTATTGTCAATCCAAGAGACGCGGTAAAACTGAAATTTCAGTGGACCAGACAGATATTTATGTTTACAGGAGAAATAAGGGAGCTGGATAACGGAGGCGGGATGTCAAAAAAAGACTCCACTCCTGACGGCACCATGCCGCCCGGGTAATCGGTCAGACGGGTTCATGAGTGTTCATGATGCTCAACTGCTGATGCAGCTTTCAAGCTTTTCATCCTTGTTCCGGCCCCGGTTTCAAATCCGGGCGATTAGAAAAAAAATAACAATGACGTTCGCAAAAATACGGGAGATCAGCTTTTATCTCCGCCTTATTTTGAGGAAGACTTAAAAAAAGCACCGGCAATCAGGATCCTGCCGGCACGCCATGGAGGCGGAAACATATTTAATCAGGTTTGAAGCGGATGACAGTCTCTGTCATACATTCAATGTCCGGGGTGACGTTCCTTTTTTAGCGCGGGAAGATTAAATCAGCTGTCAGCAATAAAAACATTATCAGTCACCGGAGTCTGTACTGCAGCAGAGAAAATCTTTATTCTCATCGTAGTAAATACCCTCGCCTACAGCCTTATCAATAAGATCCTTTTTTCTGTTCTGGACAGTGCATCCATAAGCCTGACACAGATATTTTTCAAGCTCACCCACACTCAGTTTTCCTTTTTTACTGACAAGATACCTTATAAAACTTATGACTGTAACCTTTTCATCAGACATTGAAGAGAGTTTTCTTCTTCTGAACATATATGAATTTAAAACTCTTCCTGTCTGAAAACGATCGTCTGAATTAATCAGAGAATCACAGAAATATTCAAATAAATGTATAAAATCAGTCTTTTTCAAAAATTCCTTGAAACCTTGAAAAATTCTTTCCAGCATATCAAGCTTGTGAATAACCTCAGAATCCAAAGCTTTCAGTTTATCTTTGTCACCATCCATCTGTTCTAAAAAGAATATCCGTGCATGACGCATAAAGGTTGAGTTAAAGACAAAGTAATTATCAATATCAGAATTGATATATACAGCATCACAGAAGCAGTTCAAATCATCTCTGGTAATACCGGCTTCTTCAAGCCGGCGGATTGTTATAAGTCTGTTAGGTTCAAACTCAACAACATCTCTGCGGTGTTTAAGATCACTGAGGGTTGTGTAAAAAGCCTGCACCGGTGCATATCTGTGGCGAATTTCCTTTATATTCATAATGTCAGAGCTCGTGAGAATTTTTTTAAAATACTCATAAAGATTCGGATAATTCCGCAGGGCGACATTGTTTGATAGAGTAAAATTCATTTTTTTCAGATTAAAAGGATTGATTTCATCAGGATGCGCGAAGGGTATTTTATCGAAATACAGTTGCTTTAATTCAGAAATGTAGTAAAAATCCTGATCCAGCAAAGACATAAACTCCTTCATGCGCTCTTCGGGCATAATTTTCTGCTCCAGCCTGTATACGCCCAAGTAGCTGTAATCCTTTAAAACATCAAGATATGTTCCCTTGATGGTGGCGATATCATAACCGTATTCCCTACTGATGATTTCAGAAAGATCATTCATTGAAATCGGTGCATGCTTTTTAAACAGTTCAAAAATTGCGGCATCGCGATCAAATTTTCCAAATCCTATAACAGGCATTCTTCCGAGATGAAAATTATGAAAACTGCCCTCAGGTACAATTTTTCTCAAAAGATTGTGAAGTTCATACTGATCCCTGATGTCATACTTACGCATCAGATCGGGATGCTCAATCATCAGCTTCTTTGTGGAGATTTCCACATTGGTAAATTTATCAAGTTCAAGTCCTTCAATCAGCCCGCTGAAATCCCGGCCGTCCACGTCATATGCCCGCAGTGTCTCACCTATTTTCCAGAGAAGAAACCTTGCTTCAACAAGACTGTTTATTCTGGTTTTCAGCACGCTCTTGGTTATATAAATATCCCCGTCGTATGCCACGTTATTGCTCTTCAGGACATTATTATAGATTTTGACAAAATCTTTAAACCTGGTGTCTTTTACGCAATATTTTTCAACTATATATTTTTCAAGTTCCGATCTTTTCCTGCTGCACCACTGCCCGTCAATACAAATTTTGTCCCGGTTCAGGTAATCCGTGATGCGGGTGCGAAGATCCTGATCAAGAGAACTGTCATTCAAAGCCGTAGAAAGAGGCTTTGTTCCGCTGTTTTTATCAACAGAATCAAGATAATACCATGAGGCAGAGGAAAATCCGATTTCAAGGGCTACATCTTTTTTTACGTGATATTCTTTAAAAAAATGCCCGTATAAGTCCTCGCGGAAAAGAGAAAAATTATAGGTATTCACCATCCAGCTGCGGACACGCTTGACTTTCTCAGTCATCACCTGTCTGATCCTTTCACGCGTCAATCCGTGCTGCAGGGCTATTGCCTCAAGTGTCATTCCTTTAAGACGCTGCATAATAATATTTCTGTCTCTTTCCGAAAGGACTTTGCAGGCTTTTACCATGTCAAGAAAAAACGGATACTGTCTGCAGTAGAGTTCCCCCTCCCTTTTGACTTTCTGTTCATCTACGAGTCTGTTCAGAGCCGTCTGAATCTGCTCCTTCGAAATTCCGGCAGGAAGGTCTGCTATAAAATCCTCCTGCTTGAATCCCTCAGCATTATTTTTGCTGAAAATCAGCAGAATCATTTCGACAATTTCATCATCATTATATATTGTCTGATCACCGTTCACGCCACCTGATATAACAGCTCTTATCCGTTTCTCGTGAGCAGACAGCCACCTGTTGCGTATCTCTATAAAATTCTGAACGGAGGTTTTACCCACAGACTGCATGTTGTAAAGATCCGCCTCGTTCAAAAAAATGATATCGCTGAACCTTTCATAACCGTTATTCATAAGCTGATTTCTGGCACGGGAGGAAAGTCCGAGATTACTGATGTCGGTATCATAAAAACTCACATATTTGAGAACCTTCTCCTGATTCTCCGGCATACAAATCAAATCATACAGATCGGTTTTGGTATAATTTCTGAAATATGCTTCAGCATCATTTTCCGGAAGCGAAATTATGCGCCTGAGCTGCTCCACCTTGGCAAGAATCTCGTTAACAGTCTTTACGCCAGCCTGATCAAGTGATATAAGATCAGACTCAGTGATATTGACAATATCATCCACCGTGATTCTTCCGACTCTGTACAGCACATTTACAGCTCTTAAAGACAAGCCCAGCTTGTCTATTTTAATTTTTTTTAAATCCATAATCCGATCCATTAAACAGGCAGTGCAAAACAGAACTGTCTGCCCCTAAAAAACACAGTCCGGCATTCAATACGTAAAAAACATTGTGGTGAAATTACGGGTTCAAAGCATATGCAGCAGCAATGCGGACAGGTCGTAATATGACTGCGGCTGTGATCCTTCATCACCGGTACAAAGGCAAAATGTCAGTCCGTCACAGAATAATTATATAAATATCTTTTAAACCAATAAAAAAACTTTGTCAAGAAAAACGTCAGAAAATACCACTTATGATCGCAACTGCTGCAGGGCCTGTGCATGACTACATTTTTTTCGCTCAAATCTGATTATTAAACTGAACAGGTAAACAATACATAATGATCTAGAATTTCATTTGTAACCTAAATCATAAATTTAATCTGGGTGTGACATAAAATTCGTGTATTCCTGTTAAATATGTTAAACCACCGTCAGCTCAATAATATTGGTATAAAAAATTTTTTGAATCGATAGAAAAAATTTTTCCGGTGGAAAATTGAGACTGTTTCTACCCAATTATTCCAGGATTCAGGTATTATCCACGCCCTGAAGGACGCTGTTTTACGGCACGATCAGATAAAAATAAAATTACCGGCAGGTCAGTCCTGTTTGTTTATAATTCTGCAATGTGTCATAATTCGCCGTGAAGTGAATTATCATCCCACTTTAAATTTCTATTCACAAGGATAAATAATTTATGAACTTTTCATCTAAATTTCTGAGAGTATCAGCTCTCGTCGCTGCAGCTGTTCTCCTGCCGTCATCTGCATCTGCTGACAGTCCTTCATTCAAAACCGGACGCTATACATTAGGTCACAGCAGCCATCTTAACAGTTTCACATGTAACAGCAGCGGTGAAGAAGCATGTGAAGCTCTTTTACAAATAAAGAACAAACTGACAAAGGAGGAACAGGAGCATATAGGCAGTTCCGGAGAAAGAGCATATCTGGGAGACTTTATAGTTGCAAAGGAAGCTGACGGCGAAGATCTTTATTCAGTAAATGGAGGGATATTTATCGGTCGTGCCGGAGAATACACATTCAAATCAAAGGATTCTGACAAGGCTCTTTGCCATCTGCAGGAGCCGAATAAACTCTCATGCTCTCTCTGTGATGACGACGATCACAAAAGCACTGCAACACTTACCTTTGAAAAAAACAATGTGACCAGGCTCAATGTTCAAATTTCTGAGGAATCGCAGGAAGATCCATCCTTTGAAGAACTTGTACTTTATGTTGACGATATGACATTCAGCTACGAAACAGAAGAGGAATACGAGCATGATATGTTTATAAGTGCAAAACTCGGATATCTTCAGGTCGATGCGGAGCTTAACCGCAAGTGGAAATCTCTGGACAAAAATGTGAAGAATAAAATTCTTCCGGAGCAGAAAAAATGGATTGCAGAAAAGGATAAAAAATGCGGACCGGTTACCATGAAAGGAAGCGAAAAGGAGCTGACCGCAATGTATACATGTCAGAAGGATATGACATTTCAACGGCTGTACGATGAGCTTAACAAGCTGTAAAACAGGTCTTTCGCACACCGGCCGTCATTTTTTATAAAATGAACTGTCGTGCAGATCCTGATATCCGGGATCTGCACGATTTTTACTTTCTGAAATGTTCATCAAAAAGCATCCGGAAAAGTATGCTCAACAGGCAAACCAGGACGGAAAGAACATCACATCTGAATCCCCTTTTTATGCAGCGGAAAAGTCAGCATCCTTGAACTGCAGTTTTACTGCCAGCTGAATACTTGCGAATATGCAGAAAGAGCGGATATCGTAACAGAGGATACCGGTGATCCGGAAATTACAGGCAGTGCCTCGTACTTTTTTAAGAATGCAGACATCAAGGCGGAAATTTATGAAACTCAGCTTTAATGATTGAATCCGGCGTTTCAGGAGCAGGAGAAGGAAATTCTATAAAAATGCTGAATTAAGAATTTTCTTTCAGGTCTTTAATTCTACTAGAACTTTCCCAAATCGTAATACTATACATTCTTTTTTGGTCTGCCAGGAGATCTTTTAGTTGGTACTTCATCTTGTGGTAAAAGAGACAACTTTTGAAGTACCTTAACCTGAGACGGATT
>JAEEOK010000057.1 GCA_016284235.1 Succinivibrionaceae bacterium | reverse complement strand
TTGCGGCTGTCTGATCTCCCGAATCCCCGCCTATTTCATTAAGAACAGATGTCAGCTTATCCCTGTCATAATCAACCCTGGCATAAATCTGAACCATACCCTTTTCATTCTGCTCTGAAGACACAACCTGCGTACCGGTTACAAAATCATCTATTTTCAGAATTACTTTGTTTCTTATTTCCTTGGTATGCTCCTGAAGAAATTTTTCACCCTTAATCTCTATCATTGCGGCTCTGACAGCGCTCAGACCCGCCTTCTTTACGGCTATATCCTCAGTTTTTCCGGATGCCGGCATATCAACAGTCGCCGACATGGCACTCAAAGGAAGAAGAGCAGAAACCAGGAGAGAAAGATAGGTTCTTTTAAACATAAACATAATCCCTGCAAAAAATAACAAAATCACTCCCGGAACAGGCCGAATTATTTTTTATACCAGTATGTAGCGAAACCATTCCCCACTGTGTAAAATCCTGACGCTAAAGGAGAGAATTACCGAACTCCCGCGCTTCTTCTTAAGGAAACATGATTTTAAGACATCCGAAGGAATGCCGGCATCCTTATTTCTGCAGCAGATACACTTCACCTCTGCTGTACAGTACATTCATACCTGAAAGATAACTTCAACGCTTTATGTCAAAACAGATTTGCGCATGTGCAGTTCCCTACGCTTCCTACTTACAAAAACCCCGGACCTGGGAACAGGTAAAACGGCAATCAGTCAAAACTCCGAAGCTGCGGTCAATCAGCGACGGTTCAGTATTTTTTTAAAGCGATCAGACTGAGATTAGCAAATATTGATCAATGAAAACATTCGCTACTTCAAAATTCAGAAACCTTATGATTATTCATTCCGGTATAAATCGGGGAACATCCGTTTTTTTTCTTTGTTCCCTGAATAATCACATGACGCTTCCGTACGAAAACAAATGAAGCATAATCTTACAGTTGGGAAAGTTTTAATTAATTTTTGCAAAAATGATCACTATACTGCACTTGACCGGAAGTTACCGCCTTTAGTTATAATTCCAGATATGTCATTTAAGAAAGCATCAGCGGTACGGCTTAGCGGCGCATGGTTCGCTAAATAAAAGGACAGTCCTGTATTTCTGACGGGAATTTCGCGAAAAAAGGAAATTAATGGAAACCAGATTAAATCCCAAAAATAACAGCGCGCCTACCGGAATCAACCGTTTTGAAGGATCCGCACTGCAGCCTGCAGAGTTCATGGCGGGGACTGTCATAGGTGGCAGTTACAGAATTGTACAAAAGCTGAATGTTATCTCGGGAGAGGCGGATCTGTACTTGTGCCGTCATCTTAGATCCGGCACCGAGTCGGTCGCTAAAATATACAGAAGAAAGGACGCAATTAAAACAAAGGTGCTCAACAGTCTTCGGCGGCTGAGATCCAGATATATTGCCCCGGTTCTCGACAGCGGAGAATTTCAGGGACATACCTTTACTATAATGCCCTACTACAAAAACGGGAGTCTTAAAGGCCGAAAATTCAGCTATGAAAAACTAAGGAGCGCTGTTATTCCCTGCATTGCAGAGGGACTCCGCTATCTGCATGAAAACAGAATATTTCATCGCGATCTAAAACCCTCCAATCTCATGCTTTCAGATGATTCGGAACACATACTGATTACGGATTTCGGAATTAGTTCAGTTGCCGCCGACGGACAGTCGGTGCTTGTTACAACCACGGGACTGTCACCGGAATACTCTGCACCCGAAACCTTCAGCAATGTTTTTCTTAAAGAATCTGATTACTATTCTCTTGGAATAACACTGTTTGAACTCTACACCGGCCATACCCCTTTTTCGTCACGAGACCTGTCCGAACAGGAACTTGCATCAATGGCGTCTATAAACTCAATTCCGTTTCCGGAAAATTTTCCGCCGGATCTTGCCGGACTGATCAAGGGACTTACCTACAGGGATCTGACATACAGAGGATGTACAGAAAATCCAAACCGCCGCTGGACCTGGGAAGAGGTAAAGAAATGGTGCACAAATACACCGCAGCTGATTCCGGGAGAACCGGCACGCATCAGATCAGGCGCAGACTCATGCCTGACAGGCCGCCCGGCAGGCGGCACTGAAGACAAAAGTCCGGATCTGCCGGAACAGCGGCGCTTCAGTTATCCCCTCGTGATAATAAATTCTGCACACGAGAAAATGACTGCCTCAGACATGAAATCTGCGGTGCACATGCTGGCATCCAACCGGGAGGAATGCGGAAGATTTATACAAAGAAAACTGCTTTCAGAATTCTTCAGGGAAAACGGCTGCCTTGCCGCCGCATCAGCTGTAACTGACTTTGAAAACGAAATTTCAGATGATCTCAAGTACGCCGGACTGCTGACCACTCTGCAGCAGTTCTATGACGGGAGGGATTTTTTCTGGAATAACAGAATATTCCCTGAAAACCTCGACGGTCTGTCTTCTTTTCTGATAAAAAAATATTTTCCTGAATCCGAAAGCATTTTTGACAATTCTTCTAATTTCAGCCGCGGTAACATTACGATTAAAGGAGAGGAAAAGAATGAGCAGAATGAAAGAAATAACGTTCTCAATCTCTATCATGCGGTTATCACTCATCTGTCCGTTCTAAAAAAAAGAAAGGAAGCATCTGTTCTTGCCGAATATCTGGCGCAGGCTCAAAGCAGCAACTACGATTTAAAAACTCTTGTCATAGCGATGGCTTCCTTTGCAGATCCCCAAATGCCGGTTATCATGAAAACCGGCAGATATAAAGGAATTGAGGATTTTTCCAGAAATCTTGAATGCATCAGAAGGAACATGGATCTATATGCTCTGTACATAAACGAAAACTGCGAATACTTATTCAGATACACCAGATGCATCAACCGCGAAATATCATCCTTCATGACCAGACTTTACAGTCAGTGGCATGAATTTCATCTGAACAGAATGCATAATAGCTTAAAAGCTCCATACATCGGCAGTATCAGACCTGCTTACAGAAACCCGGTTCTCCATTCCCCTGATGACATAAATCAGGAAATAATAGACGGAATAATCGGCAACAAATTTGATTCCCTGACCATCGATTATGAATTCACAAGATCTCAGAACTGGGAACTGGAGTCCACGGAAGACTATGACAGCTACAGAAACATATACAACCCTTTCTACCGGGCGGACAGGATAAATCCTATTGTATACATAAAATTTCCTGTCATACTGACGCAGGCGGTCACCTCCCTTGCATCCGCATTTCTCGGTTTTGAAAGGCTCAGAAGCGTAATTATAGAAGACACCTCCATGATTAGAAGCATGAGTGAAATGTTTTCCTACGCCCGCGAATTCAACGGTGAAGTAGGAGCATGGAACACCTCAAACGTTACCCAAATGGACGGAATGTTCTCTAATGCCCTGTTATTCAACAGATCACTGAACAAATGGGATACATCAAAAGTTGAAACCATGAAATCTATGTTCTGGTGCTCCAGATCCTTCAACCGGGATCTTAATGAATGGAATACAGAAAGTGTGAAGGATATGAGTGCTATGTTCTCAGGAGCATCCAGATTCAATTCACCCGTAGATAAATGGAATACATCAAAAGTAAACGATATGAGCTGGATGTTCAATGATGCGGTCGAATTCAACCAGCCGGTTGAAAACTGGAATACATCATCAGTCAGGAACATGAACGGAATGTTTAAAAACGCGCGATCTTTCAACCAGCCCCTTGACAGATGGGATGTATCAGGCGTTAATTCCATGAAGGAAATGTTTGCAGGTGCATCATCCTTCAGATATTCCGTCAGCTCATGGAAAAACATGTAATACCGTGGAAATCCGGTATACATCTCCTTTTATTGATTCTCTATTGATCCTCTTTACAGCTGTCGATGTTGATATTTAAGGCAAGTGTCTTTAATCCGACATTCCGCAGTAGAAAATTGATGTTTTAATTTTCTACTGCTGTTTCGTATTTTTTTGGAATGTCTTATTCTAGAAATATTTGATACATTTTTAACCATTCTTCGC
>JAEEOK010000056.1 GCA_016284235.1 Succinivibrionaceae bacterium | reverse complement strand
TTTTTTTCCTGGTTGGAAGATGAAGATTACATCATTAAGAGCCCAGTACGTCGTATTCACAAGGTTAAGACGACAAAGAATGTGAAAGATACTTTTTCTGACGAAGATCTTGAAAAGATGCGTGATGGTTGTGATGAATTAAGGGATCTGGCGATGATAGATCTGCTATCGTCAACAGGTATGCGCGTAGGTGAAATGGTGCTACTGAACCGAGCTGACATCAATTTTTCGGAAAGAGAATGTGTTGTGTTAGGGAAAGGAGCGAAAGAAAGAATTGTGTATTTTGACGCTAAAGCCAAGCTTCATTTGCAGCAGTATTTGGATTCAAGAATTGATGATAATCCCGCTCTCTTTGTCTCACTTCGGGCACCGTATGAACGTATTAAGATTGGCGGTATAGAACACAGATTCCGTGAGATGGGTAAACGGTTGAACATACCTAAAGTTCATCCCCATAAGTTTAGAAGAACATTGGCAACTGTTGCCATTGATAAAGGAATGCCGATAGAACAATTACAGCAATTGCTCGGGCATCAAAGAATAGATACAACGTTGCATTATGCAATGGTTAAGCAAAGCAATGTCAAGGCTGCACATAGGAAATTCATTGGATAGATAATATGAAATACAAAGAGATCGAATTTGGAAGAACAGATATAGAAGTAATAGACGGTGATAGAGGGAAAAAGTATCCGCATCAAAATGAACTGCTGAATAACGGTTTCTGTGTTTTTTTGTCAGCAAGTAATGTTACTGTTTCTGGATTTAAGTTTGATTCTGTTGTATACATCACAAAAGAAAAAGATGAACAGTTGAGGAATGGCAAATTATCTAGAAATGATATTGTTATAACAACTCGCGGAACCGTAGGGAATGTTGCTTTTAGTTCAGAATCATCGTGTGAACATTATCTCAAATTTCAGCCCCCTTTGACACAAATAGCGTGAACCCTGTCACAAGGAAAATTTAGGCTTGCTTTGAAAGTTTATGATAAAATATATCATGGAATATTTTATCTAATTAAACATGGTTTAAGCCTTATGAATAAAGCTAAATCTCGTGATGAGATTGCCGAACAAAGTAAATCTTTCTTTCGCAATCTCTTTGTGGTCTGCGGGGTTATTCAGAAACTCCGTAATTTTCATGAATACGTAAGAACGAATCTTGCGTCTCACGACGTCAGAAACATCTCTGCCATTTTGTACCCGTACGAGGATCTTTTTTGCATCATTTTTCTTGCTGGGATGGCAGGGTTCAAGACCAAGGGAGAAATTCATGATTTCTGGGTAGTTAACAGAGATAAACTTGATGTTATCTTTCCCGGGATTGGTTACGAAGTTCCCAGCACCTCAACCATCACAAGGGCTAATCACCTGATTGCGGCAGAAATTCTCGAAGATGAGTTCATCAGGCTTTTCGGAGAGGAATACAATCTTGTTCGCCGTATGAACGGCAGTTATGATGCTGTTGATTTGCTGAAGCGGGACGTAATCGCCTGCGACGGACAGGCTATCCGCTCAACCACGCGTCTTCAGGAGAACGGAAAAAAGTCAACGCCGTTTGAAATTACTTCTATGGTGAGCTACGGCACAGGCATTACCATCGGACAGATGATTCATGACAAGAAGAACCAGGAAAAGAAGGCCATACTCAAGCTTTCCGATAAAGTGGATGTGAAAAACGCCATTTTCACCTGGGACGCCATAAACACTTATATTCCCCTAATCGAAAACATTATCTCAAAAGGGGCGGACGTCTGCGTCAGATTAAAAAGAAATCAGAAAACCCTCTATGAGAAGATTGCGCGCCAATCAGAACGGTATGACCGATATGTGAAGATTATGCTGCGCCTGTCAGAACAGGATGAGAAAGCGCAGACCGAAGAAAATCGGCTCACAAAAGAGGAAATCGAAATATGTGAATTTTTCAAAACACACCCCCCGCTGACAGCTGAAAAAAGCAATTTGGTCGGCGGGAAACTCTATGAGCGGCATATTACCGTTTTTGATACCGAGGCGTTCTTTGATGATACGGAAAAGGTCAAATGGAAGCATATTAAGACCGCTGCCGTAATCAAAACCAAATGCACAAACATGATTACGAAGCAGACAAGCGAAAGCTTTGCTGTTCATATCAGTTCCATACCCTTCGATCTGGTAAAGTATCCCAATCTGGCAAATGATCTTCTGGAAATATCAGTGCGCCACTGGTGCGTTGAAACCAATCACTGGCATATCGATGAGTATTTTGATCAGGACGGGGCATCATACAGCGAAAAAGACTCCGCCGTTCTCTGCACCTCAATCACCAAGTGCGTCATGTCCATGTTCAATTTCGCCAAATTAGCTTATGCCAATGAAGAAGATCACTACGTGGGAGAATGCACGACACCAAAACTGAAAAGAGCTTGCATGGACGTTGAATACAGCGCTCTGCTGATTGATTCTTTTTTCCAGAACAACCCTAAACAGCTCACGGAAGACGAACTGTCATACAAATATCATTTCATGAAACGCGACAACCCTAAACCATCAGAAGAAAAGATTGTGGTTCATTATGAATGGGAATCTGCCGGGAGCTTAAGCAACTGTCCTTTGGCACAGCATATAAGAGGTCGAGGTTTTAAGAAAATCCACGTTTAGTTACTATACAGAATAGTCAAGAATACAGATCCGGGACTTCAAAAATCCAATTAGCGTTGGACGGGTTCTTGTTCTCTTAATTTCTCAAAAACCGCATCATTTCCTCAAAAAAGCATTGTTTCGCAGATATTTCGTGTAAGATCACTCATTCCATGAGCGAAATGCGGAATTTTTGGTATTTTTTATAGAAGTTAAAAGTGTGACGGACTTCACAAAAGATCCCGAACTATGTTGCTTTGTTTGACAGCGATATCCCATTTAACGAAATGCGCATTAATTCTGGAATGCTAATAATTAGATGCCACGAAATGGTTGATTATAAGTACCTATATTACGTTTTAAGAGGCAGAGGATTCCAACAGCAGATTCGACAAATTGTAACAGGATCTGCTCAACCACAATTGCCGAAATCCCATCTTCTTAAAATGTTGATTGCCATACCACCTTTAAGCGTTCAAAAACAAATATCTAGCATCCTTGATAAAATTGATAAGAAAATTGCTAACAACAATCGTATAAATGATAATTTACTTCAGCAAGCTTTCAGTATTCTTTCATCTTTTTTCATTGATTTCAGCCATTTCGATGGTTCTGTTCCAGACGATTGGGAACAAGGAACATTAGGGGATATTATTGATTTTTCAAATGGCTATGCTTTCAAAAGTAAAGAACTTCTCGATGCTCCGTTGCCCGATTGCTACAAAGTATTTAAACAAGGTCATATAAATCGGGGCGGAGGATTCAATTCATCTGGTACAAAAAGTTGGTATCCTGTAAGCAAGTGCTCAAAACTATCTAAATATGTACTCCGAAAAGGCGATGTTTTAATGGCTATGACGGACATGAAAGATAATGTAGCAATTTTAGGTAATACAGCCCTAATGACAGTTGATAATCAGTACATTGTCAACCAACGAGTAGGTCTTTTAAGAAGCAATGGCTACAAAAGTACATCTTTCGCCTATATTTATTTGCTAACTAACAGTTTCGACTTCCTAAAAAATTTAAGAAGAAGAGCTAATAGCGGTGTGCAAGTAAATTTATCCTCATTTGAGATAAAAAATTCTCCTCTCTGGATTGCCCCAGATTCAGTTAACAAGGAGTTTAATGCTCTAACTGAACCTCTTCTTTCGATGATTATGGCTAACGACATAGAAAATCAAAAGCTTGCAGAATTACGAGATACTCTTTTACCGAAGCTAATATCCGGCGAATTGGATGTTTCAAACATCAGTCTTTAAGCTGCTAAATTATCATTTATACGATTGTTGTTAGCAATTTTCTTATCAATTTTATCAAGGATGCTAGATATTTGTTTTTGAACGCTTAAAGGTGGTATGGCAATCAACATTTTAAG
>JAEEOK010000055.1 GCA_016284235.1 Succinivibrionaceae bacterium | reverse complement strand
TGAAATTACTCGCTAAGTTTATATAGGAGTTTACTTTGGCTAATATTAAATCTGCTAAAAAGCGTGTTATTACTTCCGAAAAGGCACGCAGAGCAAATGCAAGTGCCCGTTCTATGATGCGCACCTATATTAAGAAAGCTATTGCTGCTGTTCAGTCCGGTGACAAAGAAAATGCAAAGAATGCATATGTTGCTGCTCAGAAGGTTCTCGACCGCATGGTAACCAGAGGCATTATTCACAAGAAGAATGCTTCTCGTCATAAGAGCAACCTTTCTGCAAAGGTTAAAGCAATGGCTTAATTGTTTTCTTGAGTTTTGAAGAAGGCACCTCTGCGGTGCCTTTTTTTATTCTTGAGTACAGCGAATACCTGAAAATCTGTATCGTTTACAGAGATATCAAAATGCTTGAAATTGATAACTGTATCAAATTTTGCTAAACTTCACATAGTTTTATGATAGTTTGGGCGGTGTTGTCTGTACATCTTTCATTCGTCTCTTTTACCGGAACTGGCAGATCTATACAGCACGGAAGATTTTCAGTTTTGTATATGCTGTATTTGTGCTGCAGTACTGAGGTCATTATGCTGAGACTGGAACTGATGCAATGAATCATGCCGATAGTCAGAGACTTTTTGGAATCGGTAGATTACTGATTGGCATATGTTTTTCTGGTATCCCGTGCAGATTATTATTCATAAACCGTCTGATAAGTTTTTTTAGATTGGAATTTACTTAAATGAGTGATTATAAAGATACACTTAATCTTCCTGAAACAGCGTTTCCTATGAGGGGAGATTTAGCCAAGCGCGAGCCGGCTATGCTCAAATCCTGGTACGACGACAATCTGTATCAGAAGATAAGAGATGCAAGAAAGGGTCGAAAGTCTTTCGTTCTTCATGATGGTCCTCCGTATGCCAACGGCAATATTCATATCGGTCATTCTGTAAACAAAATTCTGAAAGACATTATCGTTAAAAGTAAGACTCTGTCGGGTTATGATGCACCTTATATTCCGGGGTGGGACTGTCACGGTCTTCCTATTGAGCTCAAGGTAGAGGGGATAGTCGGTAAGCCTGGTCAGAAAGTTTCTGCAGCAGAATTTCGCGAGGAATGCCGCAAGTATGCAAGAAGCCAGGTGGATGCTCAAAGGGAGGATTTTAAGCGACTCGGTGTAGTAGGCGACTGGGATAATCCGTATCTGACTATGAATTTTGAAACCGAGGCCGAGATTATAAGATGTCTGGGCAAGGTTGTAGCTAACGGGCATTTTGTAAAAGGATTCAAGCCGGTTCACTGGTGCTGCGACTGCCGTTCCGCTTTGGCTGAGGCTGAGGTTGAGTACTATGATCACAAGTCACTGTCTATTGATGTCCGTTTCAAGGCTGCTGATGAGCGGGCTGTTGCTGGAATTTTTGCCGCTGAAGGGGAAGGTCCTCTTTCTGTAGTTATCTGGACCACAACCCCGTGGACACTTCCTGCCAACCGGGCGGTATGTCTTAATGCCAATATTGATTATGTTCTGGTTCAGGTTAAGGGTGAGACTTCTGAACGCCTTATTTATGCCGAGGCTCTTTATGAGGAGGCCCTTAAGCGTGCAGGAATAGATAATTACGAGATAATCGGACGCTGCCGCGGTTCTGCACTTGAAAATCAGCGCTTTTTACATCCGTTCCTTGATTTTGACGTGCCTATTATTTTAGGTGCGCATGTCACAACAGATTCCGGTACCGGTGCTGTTCATACGGCTCCAGGTCATGGTATGGATGACTATGTGGTCGGAACAAAGTACAGCCTTGAGGTCTTTAATCCTGTTAACAGTGAAGGTGCCTACAAGGATGATGCTCCTGTGTTTCCTGGAGAAAGCGTCTTTAAGGCGAATCCGAAGGTCGTGGAGCTTCTTAAGGAGAAGGGTGCTCTTCTTCATGTTGAGAATATTGTTCATTCCTATCCTCACTGCTGGAGACATAAAACTCCGATTATCTTCAGAGCTACGCCTCAGTGGTTTATTACCATGGACGGAGCAGGGCTGAGAAAGAAGGCTATGGATGCCATCAAGAGAGTTCAGTGGATACCTTCATGGGGTCAGAACAGAATCGAGGCAATGGTTGAGAACCGCCCTGACTGGTGTATTTCACGTCAGCGCACCTGGGGTGTGCCGATTACCCTGTTTGTTGACAAGGATACGAGTGAACTGCATCCCCGCACTGCGGAACTGATTGAAGAGGTTGCAAAGCGGGTTGAAAAGAAGGGTATTCAGGCATGGTGGGATCTTGATCCTAAGGAGCTGCTGGGTGATGAAGCAGATCGCTATGTAAAGGTTCCTGATACCCTAGATGTATGGTTTGATTCAGGATCCACTCATACTTCTGTTGTCGCTAAGCGCAAGGAATATGCCGGCAGTGAGATAGATATGTATCTTGAGGGATCTGATCAGCATCGCGGCTGGTTCATGTCATCTCTTATGCTCTCTCTTGCGATAAATGACAGGAAGCCGTACAAGCAGGTTCTTACTCACGGCTTTACCGTTGACGGTCAGGGCCGCAAGATGAGTAAATCCATAGGCAATGTGGTAAGTCCGCAGGATGTTATCAAGAAGCTCGGTGCAGATATCCTGCGTCTCTGGGTTGCCTCGAATGATTACAGCGGAGAAATGACTGTATCTGACGAGATCCTCAAGCGTTCAGCAGATTCATACCGCCGTATACGCAACACGGCGCGGTTCCTGCTTGCCAATCTTAACGGTTTTGATCCTGCAAAAGATGCTGTTGCTGCGGATCGCATGGTTGTACTTGATCGCTGGGCTGTTGATTGTGCATGGCGCTGTCAGCAGGATGTGCTGAAGGCCTACGAAGACTATGATTTCCATCAGGTGGTTCAGAAACTCATGAAGTTCTGCTCTATTGATATGGGCTCCTTCTATCTTGATATCATAAAGGATCGTCAGTATACAGCGAAGAAAGACAGTGTGGCGCGCAGATCCTGCCAGACCGCTCTTTATCTCATCTGTGAGGCAATGGTTCGCTGGATGGCTCCTATTATGAGTTTTACTGCCGATGAAATCTGGCAGCAGATGCCTGGTGAACGTTCCCGTTTCGTCTTTACTGAAGAATGGTATGACGGACTGTTCCCTATGAATGGCGATGAACAGATGAATTCTGATTACTGGGTGGACATTCAGAAGGTCCGTGATGAAGTGTACAAGAAGCTTGAGAATGCACGTAACAGCAAGATCATCGGCGGTTCGCTCCAGGCGGAGGTAGAACTTTTCTGCACTGATGACGGTCTGTTTGAAAAACTCCAGAAACTTGAGAATGAACTGCGTTTCGTTCTTATCACATCAAGGGCTGCCGTTAGCAGAGTTTCAGAATTCCCTTCAGATGCAGAAAGTACCGAAATAGGGAGTCTCGGAGTAAGAATAACCGCTTCATCTCATCAGAAGTGCGAGCGCTGCTGGCACTATGTTGATACTGTGGGTAAGAGCAGAGAAGGGATTTGTGACCGTTGCGTAGAGAATATTGAAGGTAACGGCGAAATCCGCCGCTTCGCTTAATACATACGCAGTTTGTTTAATAGTTTGCAGAGAGGATCCTTTATTGGATCCTTTTTTGAATTGTTTGTTTACAGGTTTTATTTTATGCTAGGAAGAACCGGTCTTTTTTACTGGTGGGTAATACTGCTGGTAATAGCATTTGATCTTCTAACCAAACTGCTGGTGATTAACAATATACCGTATCAGGGCACGGTTGAACTTATACCATGTCTGTCTCTTGTTCATGTCTACAACACGGGTGCGGCCTTCAGCTTTCTGTCCGACAGCGGAGGGTGGCAGGCATATCTGTTTATAGGGATAGCTCTGCTGGCTGTAGTGTTTATTACAGTTGCTCTCTACCGGACTCCCAGAGGAAAATGGATGTATTGCCTCAGCCTGGCTCTCATCTGCGGCGGTGCTGTAGGTAATGTCATAGATCGGCTGTATTACGGATATGTTATTGATTTTATCCTTTTTTATATCAGGGGAGTTTTTACCTATCCCGCTTTTAATATAGCTGATTGCGCCATATGCATCGGCGTCGCTCTTTTGCTTGTCTATACCGTATTTTTTGAAAAGAAGGATCAGGAGAACAGGAATGACAAATAAAATCTATCTTGTGAATCCGCGTGGATTCTGTGCCGGAGTTTCCAGAGCCATATCTATTGTTGATACGGCACTTGAACGCTTCGGAGCTCCTGTATATGTTCGTCATGAGGTTGTTCACAACCGCTATGTTGTGGAAACACTCAGACAGAAGGGCGCTGTTTTTATCGAGGATATCAGCGAGGTTCCGGACGGAGCTATTCTGATTTTTTCAGCACACGGTGTACCGATGAGTGTGGAATTTGAAGCCAAAAAACGCAATCTGAGAGTATTTGATGCCACATGTCCGCTGGTAAGCAAGGTTCATGTTGAGGTTCGGGCGCTTTCCAAACGCGGTGCAGAGGTGATAATGATCGGTCACAGATTTCATCCTGAAGTCGAGGCTACCTTGGGACAGTATGACAATCCTGACGGAGGAATATATCTGGTCGAGAGGGCAGAGGATGCAGATCGGCTGCAGATCAAAAATCCGATGAATCTTTATTATGTTACGCAGACAACTCTGAGTATCATGGAGAGCAAGGAACTCATCGCTCATCTGAATGATCTGTTTCCTTATATTCATCCTCCCCGCAAGAATGATATCTGTTATGCAACCCAGAACAGACAGGACGCAGTCCTTAATCTTGCCCATGAGGTGGAGATGTTTATAGTGGTGGGCTCCACCAATTCATCAAATTCAAACCGTCTCAGAGAATTGGCGGAATCGTGCGGCTGCAAGGCATATCTGGTGGATGACGGCAGTCAGATTGATGCAAAATGGTTTGATACCAAGCCTTTATCTGTTGGCGTTACTGCCGGAGCATCGGCTCCTGATATACTTATTGAGCAGGTTGTAGATCGTCTCAAGGAACTCACTGGCTATGAACCGGTGGAAATGCCGGGAACTGAGGAAAAACGCAATTTTGAAATTCCTAAGGATTTGCAGATTTGAATGTAAGGATTATTGATGATTAAACTTTCTTTAACCGGAACAGTAAACAGGGTGACAATTGAACAGTCATTTTATTGGATTACCGGAGTTTTTAAATCCATGAGCCGCCATTCGCGAGCTACAGTGACTAATATTCTCCTTTACGGCGTTTTCTCGGCATTGGTGACATTACTCAGCTCTATGAGTTCTCTTGGTCTGATTGCCTACCTTTTCTTTTTCCCTGTAATCGGGTCGATTATTATTAATTTGCATAGTGCGAGAGAGAAATCCGGACTGGAACCTGGTTTTTATTACGGATTCAGAGCTCCTCATTTTAAACGCCTGCTGCTGTCAAATTTTTATCTTGCACTTGTGTGTTTTGTTGTAATCCTGCTTTTTGTTGTTTACTGCTCCTACTCGGGTATGTTTTCTGAAGAAAATAAGGAAATGTTTCAAAAGTTGCAGCAGTACATAATATCTCATAACGGCAGAATTGATCCGTCTGATCTGAAGAATATTTCAGCGTCCCTTGGCATTGATCTGAATTTGCTTCTGCGTCTTTTCAGTCAGATTGTTATTGCATCAATGGTTCTGCTGATTGTATTTACTCTAGTGATGCTGTATTTCATGCTTGTACCGTTTTTTATTGTATTAACGTTTGAAGACGTTAAATCATTGCGTATTAACATGTATTTTTTATCGTTCAGAGCTTTCGTAAAGATTGCTAATTTCATTCCGTATTTACTTTACGGTATTGTTGTAGGATTTGGAAGTTTCTTCTATCTGCTGTTAACTGCTGGATTTATTGGAGCACTTCATCTTCCTGTACCGCTGACTATAGTTCTTTCATCTCTGCTGAATGCACCTTTAAGTGTTTTCTTCATATACAGTTTCTACTTTATGTTTATTGATTTGTTCTGCGACAGGGCCTGCAAGGAGGCCAGTCCCGCAGAGCAGAACGGCATAAGAACTATGAAAATATAATCAGACTGACATTACAATGGAGAAGCCGTCATATTCTGGCGGCTTTTTAGATCGTCAGCTGTGATTCAATATCAGCATGAGAATGCACAGAATTAGTCCCGTTCCAAAAATCAGTCTCAGTAGATTAAGAGGATATTCCCGGTTTCCTTTAGTCTTTATTTCCGGAATCTGTCCTTTGCTGTTCAGATTTCCGTGAAGGATAGAAACTGCACGCAGATCCGCTAAAAGCAGGTTTTCTCTGAACATATTTTCATCGTATGAAAATTCAAGAAGATCAAGAGCGTATTTTGCCGTTGAAACATCGCGCTTTTTTATTGATGAAATCATCGGCTTGAGATCAGCTATGCGTACAGAACCCTGTTCCTTGTGCTTCTTTATGAATTTTATAAGCTCACGACCGTCAAAGGTGTAGACAACCTGACCTTTCAGTTCCTCCATCAATGCATTTCTGAAATCGTCCTCTTCCTGAATTATTTCAGGCCTGACACCGGTTTCTATGGATAATGCATTTTCATCTGTTGTCAGGTAACGGCAAAGTTTTCCGTTTTTTGCAACAGCAGCTTCAGTTTTCCATTCATCCCTTCTGAGTATGCAGAAAATAACGTTCATTTTATTTATCCTCGGTAGATTTGGGGCATCCAGCAGTCGCGGGTATAATATCACAGCAATGCTTTTCAGATTGTTTTTTTTGCAGAGTGTTCATTCATTTAGCTGTGTAAAACGAGTGCGGGACGTCAGAGAGTATATGATAATCGCCGAAGTTGACAAAAAGAGGGAGCTAAAATACCATGGGCACAGATTATGTTTAATTGAAACAGCATAAATTTGATTTTTCTGTAACACTATTGTGCGGCATGGTCGCCGGGGACTCCAGTTTAATTTTTATGACATCTGACTATTTTCTATCAATACTGCCTGTTATAGGTATTCTGGCGGCTGCAGGTATTTTTGCAGGTTTTCTTGCGGGACTGCTAGGTATCGGAGGCGGTATCATTTTTGTGCCTGTCCTCTACTTTGTTTTCGGCAGTATTTTCAACATGAGCCCTGAAAGTGCGATAATGCTTGCAACAAGTACGTCTCTGGGCTGCATGATCCCTACAAGTCTGACTTCATGCATTTCGCACTACCGTAACGATAATATGGAGATTTCCCTGCTTAAGCGCTGGGCACCGATTCTGCTGCTGGGAGTTATCGGCGGTTCTCTTTTTTCTGCACGGTTTGGCGGATTGTGGCTAAGTGCTCTTTTCGGTGTGATTCTTCTGGCGTCAGGTCTGAACACAATTCTCAGAGCAAAATCTCCTCCTCTTTTTGAAAGTCTGCCTTCTGCAGGATGGCAGACGGTTTTGGCACTGTTCATTTCCGGATTTTCGGTAATGCTGGGTATCGGTGGCGGAACTCTGAGCGTTCCGATTCTTACAATGTGTTCAATTCCGGCCAGACGTGCCATTGGAACTGCATCTGCAATAGGTCTTTTTATTGCAGTTCCGGGTGCTGTAACAATGCTTCTTTTTGGCGGTGACGTAATTGATCCCAATGTGCCTCCGGGAACTTTGGGCAAGGTATGTCTTACTGCTGTAGCCTGTATCGTCCCGTTTTCCATGATGATGGCTGTTGTCGGGGCAAGGGTTAACAGAAGGATTAATCAGACGGTGCTTAAGAAAATTTTCAGCATCCTTCTCATAGTTACAGGTTTGAAAATGTTTTACAATGCTTTTGCTTAGTGAGTTGATTATGAAAAAATTTCAGCAGTTTTTCCTTTTGGCTTCCCTGGCAGCCGGTGCGGCATGCGCTTCTGATATGCAGGATTTTTCTGCCTACTGGAATAAGAGTTATCGTGCTGACAGTCTGATTCTTGATAATCCTATGATCCCAGCTCAAATAGCTGTGTCGCGCTTCATCTATAATGATGTTACGAAAGAAATTGATAATCTGGCGAAAAAATTTAAGTGCAGCGAGCAGAATGTTACTTCAGATTCGTTCGCAGTATATAATTGCGATTTTTCCTCTGATATGCCTGATGTCAGGCAGAATGTATACGGCAGGTTTGTAAAAAAATTGGATAACGGCAGTTTGTTTACCCAGGTATATGCCCTGACTCCAAATCCTTCCGACAAGGAGGTTGAAAGAATGGCGAAGCATCTTCTCAATGAGGATCCTATCGCAAATCCTCTTGATGAGTGGATTGTAAGTTCGTATGAGACGGATAATGCCGAGGCTCAGCAGACAGGTGTTCTTTATGAAAACAAAAAGCGCCAAGGTTATATATCATCATCCATCGGTATTTATACGGATACTGATAAATTCAAATATCTTGATAATCTGGGCAAACTTCTTTTGTGCAAAAAGGCTGAACGTCTGGACAACGGTGTAAATTTTTCAGAGTGCAGTACTTATCATTACTATGAATTAAGAGATCTTGTTTTTCCATACTATGTGCTTACATCCATATCCTCCGATCTTCTCAATGACGAGGAATCTATGAAATTTATGCGCAGACTTGCTGATGATGCATACAGATACAATAAGAAGCAGTTGGATGAACACATGCACAAGTAAAAAGTCGGTATCTTCTGATACCCGGCTTTAGATGATTTTGTTGATGATGACTTTTATGATAAAAAAAATCCCCTGCGGGGATTTTTTTTATCATTCAGATTATGCATTTTAAAGACGGCTGATTTCGTCTATCTGCTTTCTGATCTTTTCTAAACTTGTCTGAAGCTCATTCAATCGAGTCTTCTCTTTAGATACAACCTGAGCAGGAGCTTTGCTGACAAATGCAGGATTGGACAGTTTGTTGTTTATCTTGTCGCATTCCGCCGTCAGTTTTTCTGCTTCCTTGCTGAGACGTTCGATCTCCGCATCTTTGTCGATAAGTCCGGCCATCGGAACGAGTATTTCAGAATCTCCTACCAGTTTGGTTACAGCAAGAGGTTTGGCATAACTGTCATCTATCAGAGTTATAGAATCAAGATTTGCCAGTGCCTTGATGAAAGACTGGTTTTCCAGTACAGACTCAGAATCATTTCCGGCAGCTTTGATCAGTACGTTGAGTTTGACAGCAGGGCTTACCTTCATTTCAGCTCTGATGTTTCTTACATTAACTATAAGCTGCTTGATGAACTCCAGCTGCTCTACAGATCTGTCATCGATCAGTTTGTCATCAACCTTAGGGTACTGCTGAAGCATGATTGTATCTTCAGGTTTACAGTTACTGCGGATGAGCGGAGCCACGTTTCTCCAGATTTCCTCTGTTATAAACGGAATTATTGGATGAGCCATACGAAGCATACTTTCCAGTACAGTGAGCAGGGTATGAAGTGTTGCATTCTTTTCTTCATCGCTTCCCTTCCAGATTACCGGTTTGGTAAGCTCAAGGTACCAGTCGCAGAATTCATTCCATATAAACTCGTAGATGGCTGAGGCTGCGAGATCGAAACGGTATGCGGCAAAACTTTCCGTTACAGTGCGGATTGTATGCTGCAGTTTTGACAGGATCCAGCGATCAGCCAGGGTAAGAAGACTGCTGTCCGGTTCGGTTACAGTCTTTCCTTCTGCATTCATCAGAACGTAGCGGCTTGCATTCCACAGCTTGTTGCAGAAGTTGCGGTAGCCTTCAAGACGCTTCATATCCCAGTTGATATCACGGCCTGTCGAGGCGAGTGCTGCAAGTGTAAAGCGCAGTGCATCGGTTCCGTGAGCTTCTATACCTTCAGGAAACTGCTTTCTGGTGCGTTTGGCTATTTTTTCCGCCATCTGCGGCTGCATCATGTTTCCGGTCCGTTTTCCCACGAGAGCATCGATGCTTATACCGTCAATCATATCCAGAGGATCAAGCACGTTTCCTTTTGATTTGCTCATCTTCTGACCTTCCTCATCACGGATGAGACCGGTCACGTAGACTGTTTTGAAAGGTACCTGGCTGTTGCCGTTTTCATCCTTCATGAAGTGCATTGTCATCATGATCATACGGGCAACCCAGAAAAATATAATGTCGAATCCGGTTACCAGCACATCAGTAGGGTGGAAGGTTTTCAGCTCTTCGGTGTTTTCAGGCCAGCCCAGTGTCGAGAAAGTCCACAGTCCGGAGCTGAACCAGGTGTCAAGTACGTCATCATCCTGTCTGAGTTTAAGACCGGAGTCAAGTTTATAGAAGCTGCGGACATCATCCTCGCTTCTTCCCACATAGACATTTCCGGATTCGTCATACCATGCCGGTATGCGGTGTCCCCACCACAGCTGACGGGATATACACCAGTCCTGGATGTTGCGCATCCAGGAAAAATACATGTTTTCATACTGCTTTGGCACGAACTGGATCCTGCCGTCTTCAACAGCTTCAATTGCCGGTTTGGCAAGAACTCCGGCTCTGACATACCACTGATCCGTAAGCATCGGTTCGATTGGAACTCCGCCTCTGTCGCCGTACGGCTGCATCATGACGTGATCTTCAATTTTTTCAAGAAGATTAAGTTCTTCAAATTTTGCAACTATGCTCTTTCTTGCTTCGTACCGCTCAAGACCTCTGTATTCCTCAGGAATATAATCGGAATAAACGTCGCTTGGTTCGCCGTTTGTTGTGAATACTTCAGCACTGTTTCTGATATGGGCATCTTCCGTCAGAACATTGATCATTGGAAGACCGCAACGTTTTCCTACCTCGTTATCGTTGAAGTCGTGTGCCGGTGTGATCTTTACACAGCCGGTGCCTTTTTCCATGTCGGCATGTTCATCGCCTACGATCGGAATCAGACGGTTCACGAGCGGCAGAACAACCTTGCTTCCGATGAGATCGCGGTAGCGGGGATCCTCAGGATTGACTGCAACAGCAGTATCACCGAGCATTGTCTCCGGACGGGTTGTTGCCACGATAATGTAGTCCTTTCCGTCCGCGGTTTTTTTGCCGTCTGCAAGAGGATAGCGCAGATGCCACATATGGCTTTTTATTTCCCTGTTCTCGACCTCCAGATCAGAGATGGCGGTGCGGAGTTTGGGATCCCAGTTTACCAGACGCTTGCCGCGGTAAATAAGATCTTCACGGTACAGACGGATAAATACTTCCTGTACTGCTTTTGACAAACCCTCATCCATGGTGAAGCGCTCGCGGCTCCAGTCAACAGAATCTCCGAGACGTCTCATCTGCCTGGTAATTGTACCGCCGGATTCGCCCTTCCATTTCCATACACGGTCGATAAAAGCCTCGCGTCCGTAGTCATGACGGGTTTTACCTTCTTCCGCGGCAATCTTACGCTCCACCACCATTTGAGTGGCTATGCCGGCATGGTCCGTTCCTGCCTGCCAGAGTGTGTTCTTTCCAAGCATGCGGTTATATCGGATCAGTGTATCCATGATTGTCTGCTGGAACGCATGTCCCATATGCAGACTTCCGGTAACGTTAGGAGGAGGAAGCATAATGCAGTACGGTTCTGCATTTCTGTCACGGGAAGGCTTGAAGTAGCCCTTCTCCTCCCATTCCTTGTATATAGCCTGTTCTATGGCTTGAGAATCAAATGTTTTTTCCATTGTATAATTCCGTAGAATGTTATGCTGAAAATGTTAATTCCTCTTTGCAGAAGGATGATTACTGTTTACTGGCTTCACTGATGATAAGTATCGGTGTTGTTTATTTAAGGCAGATTATACCCCATGCCGTGCAGAAAACACATTTTTTAAACAGCCTGCTGCAGAAATGCCGCTTTTATTTGTCAGAATTCTCGTTCTTCTGCTCAATTAATCTCTGAAATTCTTCAGGTTCGTTCTTGATGCCTGATATTTTTACAGTCTTGTGTCTGCCGGTGGTTCCCCTTATGATTTCTATATTACTGGGAGCCGTCTTAAACTGTTTAGACAGAAACTTTCTGAGATGTTCATTTGCCTTGCCGTCTACCGGAGGAGCCGTTATAGCTATCTTGATTTCATCATCCAGCCATCCTACAAATTCATCCCGTGATGACTTGGGCTGGACTACTATTCTTAAGGTTAATTCCTGGTTCATCATATGATCAGAGTCCACAGAAAACCGGCCATATCCGGAGAAATCTTAAACAGCATCTGACATGCCAGGTAATCGGCAAGCTGGAGCAGTATGAGAAGAATGATAAAACTGATGTCAATCATGCCGATAGGCGGAATGAATTTTCTCAAAACCTCGCTGATAGGAGCGGTCAGCGGTCTTGTAAACTGTGACACAGTATTCGCTCCAAACCATGAAAGCAGTGCATCAATGACTAAAACAAGGAGAAATATAGCACCGGTATATCTTATGATGAAGACGAGCGGCTTGAATACTACATAAACAGGATGAAACATTTCGTCAAACGGAATATCAAGCAGCGTATAGATTCCGATATATTTAAAAGCAAGTAAAACAGCTATCGCTGCCATTGCAGACAGATTGACCCCGTTGATGACCTTGTTGCCCAGAAACCTGACTGGAAGTCTTGTGGCATTGAGAATAACCGATGCTATGGGATTATAGATGTTTACGTTGCATGCCTGACACCATATTCTAAAAATGAATACGGCAATAAGTATGTTAACGAGCCATCCGTAAAAAAAAACTGAAAACGGCAGACCGTACATTGTTCCTCCACTGTTTTGGATTGATTCGGTATTGATTTGTCTGCAACGGCGTGAGGTATTACCTTCAAAACTGCTGGTGCCGTGAAACGAGGCGGCAGTTCACTGCCGCCGCCTGCTCATTATATCATAATATCTGTGATGGACTTAACAGTGAGAATTCTCTGACAGCATGAAAATGCACGTCCGTGCCGTCCTGATTTCAGAAGATTATTCTGTCATCTGGAAATTTGCTTAAGAATCGTATGATCGAAAACATAGTTTTTAACCTGCAGATTTGACATGGCGGCACTGCAGTTAGAAACTAGTGACGATTGATTTTTTTACTTTGGGATATGTTATGAATAAACAGTATAAGATTGGGATAGCGGTGGCGGTTCTGCTGTTTGTAGCAATGGTGATTAGCAATTCCGTTATCGTTGTTGATGAGGGTGAGAAGGGAGTAGTTACAACCTTCGGAGAGGTATCAAGTACATTTGAACCCGGTCTTCATTTTGTCGTGCCCGGAGTTCAGCGGGTGCACAAATACAGTGTACGCGTGCAGAAGACAATGTTCGGTGACGGCAGAAACAATGTGCTGAGTGCGTATTCATATGATCAGCAGATTATTGAGTCATACAGAATATCGGTCACATGGCAGTACAACGGTTCAAAGATTGAGGATGTATACAAGCACTTCGGTGTTAACGACACTATTTTTTATACTGTTGTCTCGCCACTTATTCAGCAGACGTCAAAAATTCTGTTCGGTCATTATACATCTCAGACAATAGTGCAGAAACGAAGTGATCTCAGTCATGAACTTGATACAAATATAAAGGCGCAGCTTAAGGATTATCCGATAGTTGTTCTTTCCGTGCAGATTGAGGATGTTAATTTCTCCCGTTCATACGAGAACATAATTGAGCAGACGGCCCAGAAAAAGCAGGAGGTGGAGAAAGCTAAGAACGAACTGCAAAAGGTTGAAATCGAGTCTCAGCAGCTTGTAGCAAGAGCTGAGAGCGCAAATAAGGCCAAGAAGCTTGAGGCTGATGCAAGAGCATATGCAATAAAAGTTCAGGCTGAGGCTGAAGCGAATGCGATCAAACTTAAGGCAGAGGCTTTGAAAGCCAACAAAGAGCTGGTCGCCCTGACTATTGCAGAAAAATGGAACGGCTCTGTTCCTCAGACTGTTATGGGCGATGCTTCCGGGGTTGTTCCTATTTTCAGCATCAACGATTCGATTTTACAAAAGAATGCTGCACCTTCCGCCCAGACGCAGAATCTGCAGGAACAGTAATCATTTCGTGATTAAACAAGTAAGGCATTTACGGATAAAAAAGGAGGGGCATTTGCCCCTCCTTTTACACTCCGGTCCTGCGGAAGTCTGCAACGCAGCCCGGGCGGGATGATTAGAACAGTTTTTCCATTTCCTTTGCTCTTCTGATGCATGCGTCCATCGCTTCATCCACTGCATTTTTAAGATTCTTTTCTTCAAACGCTGTTACTGCAGCGTGGGTGGTTCCTCCCTTTGATGTAACCTGGGCTCTCAGCGTCTCAAGTGATACTCCAGGACTTCTGACGGCAAGTTCGGCTGCACCAAGAGCGGATTGCGTTACCAGAGTATAAGCCTGCTCAGGTGTAAGACCGAGCTCAATGCTGTGTTCTATCATATACTGCATGAACAGGAAGAAGTATGCAGGTGATGATCCTGAAGCTGCTGTTACAGTATTCATATCCTCCTCTTTTTCTACCCACACGCGCTGGCCTACGGCTTTAAGAATGGAATCAGCAAATTCTTTTTCATCCGCTGATACGCTGGAGGATGCAAACATTCCGGTAACACCCTTTCCTATCAGAGCTGGTGTATTAGGCATCAGACGCACGATGCGGTCGTGACCGCCGGTAAGTTCCTTGATACGGTTGATGGTAACTCCGGCAGCCATTGATATGATCAGCCTGTCACCAATGCCTCCAAGGCCGGATGTCAGTGTTTTGAGCATGTCTGCTATTACCTGAGGCTTGACGGCAAGCACGAGCACACTGGCCTGTGACGCTGCTGATGTATTGTCTGTTGTTACATTTACACCAAGTTCGGCTTCTAGACGCTTCAGTTTATCGCTGTCCTGATCCGCCACAGTGATAAGATCCTTCGGATATCCGGATCCGATGAGCCCGCTGACCAGAGCGCGACCCATATTACCGCCGCCGATGAAAGTTATTTTACGTTTGTCCATTTTCAATTGTCCTTATTGTAGTTTCTTGCACCGAAAATTCTGGTTCCGATGCGAACAAGATTGGAGCCGCATTCAACAGCAGGCTCCATATCAGCTGTCATGCCCATGGATAGTGTATCTACGCACGGGTATATTTTCTTCATGTTTTCAAAAATTCTTCTAAGATTCATGAATTCATCTTTGAGAATATCCTGGTTGTCTGTGTTTAGGGCAATACCCATCAGTCCCCTGAGCTTAAGATTCGAAAGATTTGAAATCAGCGAGGCAAGACTAAGAATTTCATTCTCCTCTATTCCGCTTTTCTGCTCCTCGTCGGATATGTTGACCTGTATGCATATATTAAGCGGGCGCATTCCTGCAGGTCTTTGATCGTTCAGTCTTTTTGCAATCTTTTCCCTGTCACAGCTTAAAACCCAGTCAAATCTTTCGGCGACGGATCTCGTTTTGTTTGACTGCAGGGGACCGATGAAGTACCAACAGATATCTCTGATCCCGCTGTCTTTGAATCTGTCTATTTTCTCGCAAGCCTCCTGTGCGTAAGATTCTCCGAACATTCTCTGTCCAGCCTGATACGCTTCAAGAACATCTTCATACGGTTTTGTCTTGCTGACAGCCAGAAGCTCGACCTTTTGCTGCACGTTATATTTTTGGCGATACTCCTCTATCTGGGAGAGGACGCTGTTTAAGTTTTCCTTGATTGACATTTTACCTTCTTTATCAAACAGTTGATGCCTACGGTAATTCCGGGTGAAATTCACCGGGTTTCTTCAATTATATCTTTTCATTACCAGCCTGCTGTACCGTATATTTTCGGTAAAGCTGTGATGTAAATCGTTATCTGTGTCGTAATATAGATACTAATATATATCAAAAATCGTGTACATTTTTTAAAATTATGCAGTTAACACTAGAAAACTGCCTTGGTCTTCGGATAGACAGCGATCGGCAGTGTACTTTACCAAATTTGCGCTTTGCAGCTGCGCTGATTGTATTTTGGCACAAAGTTTTTTTGCTGGTGTCATTATAATAAAAAAAAAATGTCTAGGGATGGACAGTAGATAAACTCTAGAGTGGAGCTTTAAATGAGTATAGACATAACAGACTTACTGAAATACAGTGTGGAAAACAATGCTTCCGACTTGCATCTTTCAGCCGGAATGATGCCGATGATTCGTATCGACGGTGATATGAGAAAGTTGGAGCTTGAACCAATGGAGCATAAGGTTGTCTTTAAGCTGGTTTACGATATCATGAACGACCAGCAGCGTAAGGAACTCGAAGATAATCTCGAAGTTGACTTCTCCTTTGCGCTTCCGGGTGTGGCCCGTTTCCGTGTTAATGTGTTCCATCAGAACCGCGGTATCGGTGCAGTATTCCGTACAATTCCTAGTAAGGTTCTTTCTCTTGAGGATTTGAAATGTCCTCCGATTTTCAAAAAGATTTCTGAAGCGCCTCGCGGCCTTGTTCTTGTTACCGGTCCTACAGGCTCCGGAAAATCAACGACTCTGGCGGCCATGATTGATTATGTGAATGAGTCATTTCACGAACATATTCTTACAATTGAGGATCCTATCGAATTCGTGCATGTTTCCAAAAACTGTCTTGTAAACCAGCGTGAAGTTCACCGCGATACACACTCCTTCAACAACGCTCTTCGTTCGGCACTTCGTGAAGACCCTGATATCATACTGGTGGGCGAATTGCGTGACCTTGAAACCATTCGTCTGGCTCTGACCGCCGCCGAGACCGGTCACCTCGTGTTTGGAACACTGCATACAAACTCAGCTTCAAAAACCATCGACCGTATTATTGACGTGTTCCCTGGTGCGGAAAAAGGTATGGTTCGCTCCATGCTTTCAGAGTCTCTGAATGCCGTAATATCTCAGACCCTGCTTAAGAGACTGCAGGGCGGACGTGTTGCTGCTCATGAAATAATGATTGGTACGCCGGCCATCAGAAACCTGATCCGTGAGGATAAAATCGCTCAGATGTACTCATCAATACAGACCGGTGCAGCTCAGGGAATGCAGACTTTGGACGCATGTCTCAAGAAACTTGTTGTAAGCGGTGTGGTTTCTGCTCAGGAAGCTCGTGCAGTGGCCAAGGATCCAACAACCATTTAATTAAAGGAACAACCAACTATGATGTACGATGGTGCATTCCAGATAGATAAGTATCTGGCCATTATGAACGAGCGCGGAGGTTCGGACCTTTTCCTGACCTGCGGACTTGAGCCTTCCATGAAGGTAAATGGAAAAATAGAAAAAATTGATAAAGTCATCCTGGATGACAAGATGGTTATGACCCTTATGAATGAATGCTTCTATGGTCGTCAGGATCTTGAGGATTTGTTTAAAAAGGCATTTGAAGCCAATTTTGCTATTCAGCGACCTGTTTTGGGACGTTACCGTGTAAGCTGCTTTATGCAGACCGGCATGCCTGGTATTGTTCTTCGTCGAATTGTTACTGAAATTCCTACAATTGAACAGCTGCAGATTCCTGAAATTCTTCGAAATCTTGTTATGCTCAAGCGCGGATTGATTCTCTTCGTAGGTGCGACCGGTGCAGGTAAGTCTACTACACAGGCGGCTATGATCGGCTACCGTAATGCCAATACTGAAGGTCATATTCTTTCCATCGAAGATCCTATTGAATATGTTCACAATCATAAGAAATCAATCATCACCCAGCGTGAGGTCGGTGTAGATACCGAGTCTTTTGATGCAGCTCTGAAATCAGCACTGCGTCAGGCTCCGGACGTTATTCTTATCGGCGAAATTCGTTCCATGGAAACCATGCAGTTCGCACTGTCATTTGCTGAAACCGGTCATCTTTGTATGGCGACTCTGCACGCCAACAATGCTAACCAGGCTATTGAACGTATCATGCACCTGGTTCCTGAGAACAAGCACCGTCAGCTTCTTTTTGATCTCTCCTTCAACCTGAAGGGCGTAGTCGCCCAGCAGCTGATCCCTACAAAGGATGGCAAGAGCAGGCGTGCCGTGTTTGAGATTCTGATTGGTACACCTATTGTTCAGGATATTCTTCTCAAGGGCGAACTTGAAAGACTCAAGACAGTAATGCGCGACTCAAGAGAACAGGGTATGATAACCTTTGACCAGTCTCTTACTGATTTGTACTTTGCCGGTGTTATTCGTTATGAGGATGCACTCAAGTTTGCAGATTCTCAGAATGAGGTTCGTCTTGCAATTAAACTGCGTGAAGGATCCGCCGATGACAACGCTTTGCGTAACGTCGGTTTCCATTGATCGCATCCTTTCATTACCGTAATTCTTATTTTGTTTCCCGGCATGATGCCGGGATTCTTTTTTTTGTGTGTGTCTACGGAATGTTTTTGCAGGAATCGTAAAACTGTTTCTTAATTGCAGGAAATGTATGCTGTTTTCCCAAAAAAAATCATCCGCACCGGGATACAGTGCAGATGACATGATTTGCCTGCAAAAGTGTAATCAGAGAGTATTCCTATCTGGAATTGAGAGTCTGACCCACAACATCCTTGTCGAAAGTCTTTTCGCAGTATTTGCACTTCAGTTTCAGACCGGTAGCCCTTCTTAATACATAGAAGGTTGTTGATACGTGCTCGAAATTTGATATGCAGTTGCTGTTAGGACATTTATACACATTGCTTATGTGTTCCGGTATTTCAGGACGGTATTTCATCACCACCCTTGAGTCTTCGATGATATTGACGGTTACTCCGGGAGCAAGTATGGCCAGCTGATTTACCTGATCCTGATTCAGCTGCTTGTTTTCTACCTTGATTAGATCCTTAAAACCCAGGGTCTTTGACGGGAGATTGAAACCTACCGTGATCTTTGCTCCTGTTCGCTGAGTGTCAAGCATTTTGAAATGCTTGAGGATGTTTATACCCTGACCGGCCGGAATATGATCGATTACGGAGCCGTTGGTTATGGCTTCTACCTGCATCTTTGCCATTTTAAACCTCCTCGTTTAGAACAAGTGACAGCAGTGCTTCTCTGGCGTATACACCGTTTTCAGCCTGCTGGAAGTAATATGCATATGGAGTATTGTCCATTTCCAGATCAATTTCGTCCACTCTTGGAAGAGGGTGAAGAATTTTGAGATTCGGCTTGGCCTTGGTGAACATTTCAGGGTACAGAACGTACTGTGATGCAATAGAGTGATACTCGCTTTCCTCGAAGCGCTCCTTCTGAACTCTGGTCATATACAGAATATCAAGCTGCGGAATAAGTGATTCCAGGTTCTTATGCATCGAATATCTGATGTTCTTGTTGTAGAGTTCCTCAAGCATGTAGTCCGGCATGGCAAGAGCATCCGGTGCAACAAAAAACATTTCTGCATTGAACAGACTGAGAGCCTGAGCCAGAGAATGAACTGTACGGCCGTATTTCAAATCACCGACAAATGCTATTTTAAGATTGTCACATACTTTCTGGGT
Organism: Succinivibrionaceae bacterium; assembly: GCA_016284235.1. GTDB lineage: Bacteria > Pseudomonadota > Gammaproteobacteria > Enterobacterales > Succinivibrionaceae > UBA2804. The sequence goes on along the minus strand of JAEEOK010000055.1, from coordinate 15,104 downwards.
TTCATATATGGTGAAAAGATCAAGTAAAGTCTGGGACGGGTGCTGGTTTGAACCGTCGCCGGCATTGATTACGGGTACCTTTGAATATTCAGTGGCAAGCCTTGCCGCACCGTCTCTTGGGTGGCGCATAACAATTGCATCGGCGAAGTTTGAGATGATTCTTATGGAATCAGCCAGAGTTTCTCCCTTTTTTGCCATGGATGTGTTGTTGGCATCGGCAAAGCCTATGACTGAACCGCCGAGACGCTGGATGGCTGTTTCGAAGGACAGTCTTGTTCTGGTTGACGCTTCAAAAAAAAGGCTGGCAACCACACGGTTGGCCAGCAGTGTATGATTCGGCTCTTCCTTAAGTCTTTTGGCTGTCCTGAGAACAAGCTCAAGTTCTGATCGGTTAAGTTCGGAAATCGAAATGATATTTCTTTTGTAGAGAGGATTTGTCATCGCATTTTCCTGTTAGTTAGCGGATTATGCACCCTTGCAACTGATGGTTGTTTCCAGCAGTATTAGGCTAAGTGAATGCAGATCTGACGTTTGCACGTCCTAGGAATTATGCTATTTTTAATGGTAAAAATCAATGATCCTAAATCTTATGGGAAGACAAGAGATAAAATGATGTTTTAGAAATTAGAAGATAATGCTCATGCAGAAATAGAAATGGCAGGGGTGGTAAGACTCGAACTCACAACCTAAGGTTTTGGAGACCTCCGCTCTACCATTGGAGCTACACCCCTGCATCCGCAAGCAAGTAGTATTATACACATCGATTTATTTTTTTAAACATTTTTTTTTATTTTATAAAAGAAATGTTTAAAAAATATACAATTCTCCGGATTTTTCATGTTTTAACTGTTTTTGTCCATCCGTGCCGCAAAATTCCGCTATACAGGTTTGATAATACTGGTGAAAAATACGTATCCTTTTCAGATTTGAACAGTCAGGCGTCTGCTGTTTGATGTACTGAGAAATGACTGATCCGGGTGCACTTTGCGAAGCTCCGGCAAAAAAAGTGAATTTCAGGCAAATCTTTAATGAATGGAGTCCGGCTGCAATTACGGAGTTAAAGGAAAATCATCCCGGGAAAGTGTCAGAGCCTGTGAAGGGAACAGCAGGGCGGAAGCAGTCCGGCGGCCTGACATGCTTCAGGAAACTATCGCAGTCCTGCGCATTTAGGAGCCAGAGAAAATGTCAGTTTCTACTTTTTCTTCATTTTGTCCGTTTGCATTCATATAATACAGGATGTTCTTTTTAGCAACAGACTCAGACTGCTGTTTTCTGTGCATGTCGGTGTTTAGAATCCTGCAGGCACACGAATTCTGACTTTCGCTTTATTCAGAACAGTATTCTTGTGTCTTGAAGCCTTTTCAGGAATTGGTATGTTTGATAATTTTTCGGCTTTAAGCTGGTGTATTTTCGGGATCCTTTCAGTTTTATCCGTTGTAAGCTGGTATATTATTTTTACCGGAGCTTTGAATTTGTTTCTTTTTGAAAGAGATTTTTCCCGTGTTAAAACTAAATGGGCGGAAGTTCCGGGTTACGACGGCATTTCCGACTATGCACGCAATGACAAAAGTCCTCTGGTCAACCTGCTGGTGGCGGGTGCATTTGAATGGGCAAAAATTAATCTGTTGAGTTTAAGTGACGAACGCAAGGACGAATTTATGGCTGACATGCTGCGTCATGAGGCAGGTATTCTGTGTTCAAAACTTGATCCGGGACAGACAATGCTGGCACTGACAGCTTCAGTAGCTCCGTTCATCGGTCTTCTCGGTACGGTTCTTGGAATTTATCATGTTCTGTCCGATTTTTCTGCTTCGGCGTCTGAACCTACGCTGGTTATGATTTCAGGCTCCATAGGTGAAACTCTTGTTATGACAGCCATTGGTCTCATGGTTGCTATTCCTGCAGTTTTTGCATACAACATCTTCGCAGGAAAATTAAGAAAGACCAGGGAGCAAATCAATGCTCTGGCAGCCGTATATCATAAACTTTTAGTGTACAGGTTGAAGTCTGATGAGCTATAAATTCCATCATGAGCCAGAAAATGAGTTTAGAAATGACATAAATGTGGTTCCTCTCATAGACGTCATTCTTGTGCTTCTTGTGATTTTTATGATTGCCATGCCGGCGATCTCCATGTCTGTCCGGTCATCGTCTGTTCAAATGCAGGAGTCCGCAGACAGCAGTCCGGAAAAAGAAGCCTTAGTCCTTGTCCTGTATGAAAACGGCTCTCTGGAGTATGACGGTCATCCAGTCAGTGAAGATGAACTGTCCGGACGCATCCCGTCTTATTCCCGGACAAGAATTATTGTCAGGGCAGAGGAAAATGTTGCATTCGGGCGGCTTAACAGAATACTGGCTCTGTTATCAGCAAAGCCTGGAATAGATTTGGAAATTTCTGGTTTTTGATTTTTATGAATTTTGCAGTAAGACTTGGCTTTCTGACAGCTGTTCTTTTCGCTGTAGGTGTTCTGTACCTTGGCATGGGATCGTACAGTATCAGTTTTACGGAAATACTGAATATATTTCTTGGCGGCGGAAGCGAGGATGCGAGAATGGTGATCCTTGATATAAGACTTCCGCGTCTTCTGGGAGCAGTCTGCACAGGGGCCGCGCTAAGTCTGTGCGGGGCGGTCATGCAGAGTATTTTTAACAACCCTCTGGTTTCTCCCGATATACTCGGTGTAAGCAGCGGAGCGGCATGCGGAGCCTCGGTCGCTCTTATCTGCGGATGCGGATCAGCTGCGGTTTTTGCCTGTGCCTTCGGTTTTGGTATATCTGCTGTTCTTGCCGCAGTGCTTATTACAGCCATAGCCGGATCCGAGCACGGATCTCTGCTGGTGTTGGTGCTTGCAGGTATTGTTGTTTCTGCATTTTTTTCGGGAATTGTTGAGATGATCTGCGCGTTTAACCCCAGAGCCGATGAATTCCCCTCCATTCTCTTTTTCCTTTTCGGATCAATGACGAGAATAACATTTGATGATTTGTTGATCCTAGCTCCGGTGCTCGGAATTGCATCATTTCTTTTATGGAAGATGGGTTATGCTCTTGATGTGATAAGTCTTGGCGAGGATGATGCGGCAAGACTCGGAGTTCCGGCGGTCAGACTGCGCTATGCAGTAATAGCCGTTTGTTCGATTATATGCGGAGTTTATATTGCAAAGGTCGGTATGATAGGGTGGATCGGACTGATCATTCCTCATATGGCCAGAATGATTATCGGCGTCCGTCACCGTATGCTGATACCATCATCCATGATCCTGGGGGCCTTGTTTCTTCTTGGAGTGGATTTGCTGTGCAGAAATCTGTTCACATATGAAATTCCTGTAGGCATAGTTACATCACTGATCGGAGCTCCTGTGTTCGTTTTGATTCTATGCAGAAATTTCGGGAGGCTGCACCGTGCTCGAGTTTAAAAATGTTTCCTATGGATGGAAAGCGAACGAGCCTCTTCAGAAGGGTATTGATTTTCATCTGCAGCGCAGCGGAATTTTGGCGGTGCTGGGCAGCAACGGTTGCGGAAAATCATCACTGATGTCGATTTTTACCAATCCCGACATGCTTTTAGGCGGAACCATTCTTATAGATGGAAGAAATTTCAGGGATTTTTCGGGTCGTAAACTTTTTTCTGTCATGTCGCTGGTTGCTCAGAATTCCTCTGTCGTCTACCCGTATACCGTGCTTGAATTTGTTCTTACCGGGTGGTTCCCGTGGCTCGGTATTATGGGGGTTCCGGGTAAAAGAGAGATTTCTTCAACTGAGGATGTGCTGAATCGCATCGGTATAGGTGATTGGTCGAACAGACTGATTACAACCCTCAGCGGAGGTGAATTTAAGCTTGTGCAGCTGGCCAGAGCAATGGTTGGTGAGCGGAAAATTCTGATCCTTGATGAAATAGACAGCGCCCTTGATTTTGCCAACCAGATTAAATTAACAGATATCCTGTGCTCATTTGCAGAAAAAGGAGGAAGTATCGTTCTTATCACCCATAATCCGAATCTTCCTCTCGTACTTAGGTCTGATGCGCTTATTATGTCAAAAAGCATACCGTTTATTTACGGGAGCGCCGAGGAGGTTATAGTTCCTGATATTCTGGAGAAGTATTTCAATGTAAGGGTGGGGCAGATTACCGGCGGCGATACAGGATGCCGTCAGATTATGCCTCTTATGCACCTGTAGAAATTCACCGTTCCAGATCCCTTTTCAGCCCGTTCTGTCTGAAGCACAGACTTTGTCGCGAACATTTTTAAAGCTATGATATAATCACAAAAATTTTGAGAAGCAGATAGAAATTAACAGCAATGGAAGATATTGAATTAGATTCAAACGGCAATGAATTTATAAAACTTCATTCTTTTACCGAGCAGGCGTTTCTTAATTACTCAATGTCGGTAATTACAGACAGAGCCCTTCCTCATATCAGTGACGGTCTTAAGCCGGTACAGCGCAGAATTATTTATGCAATGCATAATCTCGGTCTGCGTCCGGATTCACCATTTCGTAAATCAGCAAGAACCGTAGGTGAGGTTATAGGTAAGTTTCATCCTCACGGTGACGCATCATGCTATGAGGCAATGGTCCTTATGGCCCAGCCTTTTTCATACCGGTATACATTTGTTGATGGGCAGGGAAACTGGGGATCGAAAGACGATCCTAAAAGTTTTGCCTCAATGCGTTATACAGAATCGCGCCTTACCAGTTTTGCAGATGTTCTTCTTAAGGAACTTGAACTCGGTACGGTGGAATGGCAGCCGAATTTTGACGGATCGATTAATGAACCAAAGTTCATGCCTTCGCTTCTGCCTAATGTACTGCTGAACGGATCTGTGGGTATAGCGGTGGGTATGGCTACGAGTATCCCTCCGCATAATGCAAGGGAACTTGCTAATGCGTGCGTGGCTTTGCTTGATAACCCTGACATCACTTTGGAAGAACTGATGAAGTTTGTTCCCGCTCCTGATTATCCGTCATATGCCGAGATCATTACTTCTTCAAATGATTTTTTCCAGATTTATTCCACCGGCCGCGGCAGTTTGAAAATGCGCGCGACCTATGTGGTTGAAAACGGCAATGTGGTGGTGACCAATCTTCCTTATCAGGCGTCATCATCAACTATAGTCAAGCAGATAGCCGATCTGATGGAAGGAAACGGACGGCAGGCGAAGTTTACTCTCGTGTCTGATGTCAGGGATGAATCCGATTATGATCATGCCTGCAGACTTGTTATAGTTCCCCGGTCCAACCGTGTTGATATTCATAAGATGATGCTTCATCTTTTTGCAACAACTGACCTGCAGAAAAACTACCAGGTCAATATGAATATTATCGGACTTGACGGCAGACCGAAGGTGTATCCGCTTAAGGACATCCTTGCGGAATGGCTGACATTCAGAAAAGACACTGTCAGGAGCAGAATCAAATCAAGACTTGAGAAAGTTAACTTGCGGCTGCATCTTCTCGACGGTCTTTTTATTGCTATTTTAAACATTGACGAAGTCATCAGAATTATACGCACTTCGGATGACCCGAAAACTGAACTGATGAAGAGGTTTGCTCTGGATGAGCAGCAGACGGAATATATTCTTGAAACAAAACTGCGTCAGCTGGCACGGCTTGTTGATCTTAAACTCAGAGCCGAGCAGAAGGAACTTCTTGAGGAAAAAGAAAAACTGGACGGGTATCTGAATTCGGAAAAGAAGTTCAATGCTCTCATCAAAAAGGAAATACTTCAGTGTGCAAAGGACTACGGTGATGATCGGATGAGCAGACTGGCAGTAAGAGACGAGGCAAAGGTCATTAGTGAAAAGGAACTTGTTCCGTCGGAGATCCTTACAGTTGTTCTTTCTGAAAAGGGCTGGATAAGAGCGGCAAAAGGTTCAGATGTTGATGCAAAGGGTCTGAATTATATGACCGGTGACGGTTTTGCTTTTTCAACAGTAGGCAGATCCAATCAGGAACTTGTGTTTATCACGAAGCTTGGCAGAACATACAGTCTTGATCCGTCAACGCTTCCTTCCGCCAGAGGAAAGGGTGAACCTCTTACCGGAAGGTTTGACTTTGAACCCGGTGACCAGGTCGCCGGTATGATGATTGGTGACGAGGCTGACTTATACCTGATTTATTCAGATGCAGGGTATGGATTTATAACGTCTCTTGGTACAATGCTAGGAGCAAACAGAAAGGGTAAGTCTGTTCTGTCAGTGCCGGAGGGCGGTGTTGTTCTGCCTCCTGTAAGGTTTAATTCTGAAATTCATACACGAGTGCTGGCTGTTACATCGACCGGGCGGATGCTTCTGTCGCCGCTTGAAAATGTTCCCCGTCTTGCAAAAGGAAAAGGCGGAAGACTTATCGCTATTCCGGGCAAGGTTGTGGCAGACAGATCGGAGTATGTTACCAGGGTTGTTCTTTTGAATGAGAATGCAACTGTTGTGATTTTTGCGGGCAAGCGCAAGCTTACCCTGAAAAAGGATGAACTGGAAAAGTATTTCGGTGATGGAGCAAGCAAGGGACAGAGACTCCCTCGGGGATTGCAGAGTGTTGACAATATAGAAGTGATCTTCTCCGAAGAGGAAAGAAGCGAATCAGAACGGTCACTGGAGGTTTAAAGTGTTAAAGTACTGCAGAATTTTGGTGCTGCTGGTTTTAGGCATCATTAGTTTTTTTATAGCACTGGTTATTTGTTTGTGCCGGCCTTTTAACCCTAAAAATACCTACGTTGTATCAAGGTATCTTCTGGCCCCTGCTTCAAGAATAGTGGGATTGAAGGTGCATGTTGAGGAAGCTGACTTCCTTAAGGATGTGCCTAATGCCATCTATGCTGCAAATCACCAGAGCAACTGGGATATAGTGGCTCTTGCCAAAGGTGTTCGCCCGGGCGTTGTAGCCATAGGCAAGAAGAGTCTAGTCCTGGTTCCTCTTTTCGGAATCATTTTCTTTCTGGCTGGAAGCATTCGGCTTGATCGTGAAAATAAGCAGAAAGCCATGGAAACGATGGACAAGGTTTCAGAAAATCTCAGGAAAGGCAAATATTCAATATGGATTTTTCCGGAGGGAACCCGTTCAAAGGGAAAAGGACTTGGTAAATTTAAGCCCGGTGCTCTTGTAACAGCTTCAGGAGCCGGAGTTCCGCTCGTTCCTATGGTTGCTTCAACCTATTTTGATGAGTTTGATATGAACCGCTGGAACAACGGACATCTTATCATTAAATATCTCGAGCCTATAAGATATCCTGAATTTGATATGAAAAATAAGAATGATCTTAAGGAGGTTCGTAACCGTACCCAGGAACTTCACGATTTGTTTGAAAAGGAAATCGCAGAACTGAATGCAAAAGTTGCAGAACTGAATACCAGAGACGGAGTAAAACCAGGTGTAAAGAAGTCTGTACAGAATAATCAGGATGACAGTTCCGGTTCTTCGGATAAATAATTAGTTCAGTCTATCCTGATTGATTCAATCTGTATGCCGCCGTTTTTTAACTGGCGGTATCTGCTTCTGCAGCTTGCGAGAATATCCTGAACTGATTTAAGCGTGAAATCGATCAGTATGCTGCACGACAGTTCGTCCGGACTGTATGAACTTCGTTCAAGGTCGGTGTTTACTATGATTCCGTATCCTTTTATCCAGTGATCGGATATTACGACCGGTGCTTCTTCATAACAGGGGGTGCCGGCGGTTGCACAGGGAATGAAACCCGGAACTTTCCATATTTCTTTTGATAAAGAGACCGGATCTTTGCAGATTACGAGAGTTTTCCCGAAACTTCTGTAGTACCGGCGGTGCACGTCTGCTGTAATCTGTGCCGCTACTGTTGTAAAAAAATTCTGGATTGTGCATCCTTCAGAAATATAGAATTCGCATTTATTCATAGTCCGCTTTTCCAGGCAGAAACTGTTCAAGATGAATATCTTTACAGCGCTACCGACATTCATTCACTGATATTGAAGATTTGAAACCTGTTATTTTCTGTTAGTTTCGACAGTTCAGAAACTAACAGTATTATATGGCATAGTGCGGAACTTCGCTGATATATTTGGCGAACAGCTTCTGCTTCTGTGAACCCTGTGCCTGTCATTAACTGCGGTTGTTTAAAAAAATGCCGGTATGTCTTAAAATATAGCCGATGAAGATAAAGCTTTGATGTAAGAGGATTTCATTTGATCTTATCGCGATATATATTTAAAGAGATTGTAAAAACTCAGTTGTCTCTGTTTGTGATCCTGACGGCTGTGTTTCTGTGTCAGAGCTTTGTACAGATTTTGACCCGTGCAACAAAGGGTGATATCCCGGCGTCTCTGGTCTCGCAGATATTGCTTCTGTCCATTCCTAATATGTCTGTTTTCATGCTGCCTCTTACGGTTTATCTGGCTGTGCTGATAACGCATGCACGGTTCAGCAGTGATTCAGAAATGGTTGTGATGCGCTCTTTTGGAGTGTCTCCGATTAAAAATCTCTCCATTTCCTTTGTGGTCGGTGTTCTCACCGCCGGAATTGCTCTTTTTAATTCTATCTATCTTCTTCCTCTTTCGATGCAGAAACAGGCCAACCTTCTCGATGATGCCAAGGAAAATGCAAGTTATTTCGCGTTAGACAGCGGCAAGTTTATTAAGCTGGGAGGTTCATCCCGCGTTGTCGCCTATGTTGATGAGCTTAGTAAAGGTGAAGGAAAAATAGATTTGTCCTACGAGAAAGATTCAGAAAATGATAATTCAGACGGACACAGCGATGAACTGCGCAGAATGAAAAATATATATCTTTTCTTTCGTGGCAATGATCGCTATCCGCCGACTTATGCCGTTGCTTCCGGCGGTAATATTGCAAAGGACAAGGAAGGCATAATGTGGTTTATTATTACCAATGGAAGAAGTTATTCAGGACCGAACAAAAATAACCAGTATGCGGTTACAAATTTTGATGAGTATCGTTTCTGGATTTCTGAAACCAATGATGAGTCAAAGGCGGATAGACCGTCTGCCAAGAGTTCTGCAGAACTGCTTGCTAGCAATGATCGGTCGTCGGTAGCTGAATATCAGTGGCGAATTTCAGTTGCTCTGGCAATTCCCGTTTTGACACTGATTGTTGTTCCTCTTGGAGGTGTTAAGCCGCGTCAGGGAAAGTTTTCCAAACTGTTGCCGGCCCTGCTTATCTTCGGTTCCTATTTCCTTTTCTGCGGAGCTCTTAAAAATCTTGTTGACAGGGGATCTTTCCCTGCTTTTCCGGGATTGTACATAGTTCCGGTTATGTATCTTCTGTTTTTGGCAATACCTCTGAATTTGGTGGAAACCGCATGGTACCGCAGAAGATTGCTTAAAAGGAGATCCGCCCAATGAGATTCATCCCCGGTATTGTCGATCGTTATGTCGGAAGACAGGTTACAGTTTGGATAATTTATGTCAGCCTCTTTTTATGCCTGATTTCATGGCTGATTAAATTTATGGAACAGCTCAGGTATGTGGGAACCGGAACATATACCGTCATGACAGCTGTGGAATCAGTGACCATGCTGATTCCGCATAATTTTTATGTTTTTTTCCCTCTTTCCGCACTTATGGGCACTGTTGTGGCTTTGTGTCTGATGTCTGCCAGATCAGAACTTGTCGTACTTCAGGCATGCGGTGTATCTAAGCTGAAGATAGTAACCGCAAGTGTGAAAATGGCAATCCCTCTTATGCTGTTTGTCATACTGATTGGAGAGTTTGTCGTTCCGTACACTCAGTTTAAGTATGATGAACTCAGGGCCATGGCTATCAAGGGTGTTTCCATTTCATCAGGTGTAACAGGTAATTTGTGGGTTCGCGAGAAAAATGACTTCTTTTATATGTCGCAGGCCAGTGCAGTTGGTGAACTGAAAAATGTGGAGAAGTACACATTTGATCCGGATTCGAGAAAGATGATTTCTCATTCAAAGGCGGAGTATGCCAAATTTGAAGATGGAAAGTGGAAGTTTTTCAATATTACCACCAGAAAGTTCGGCGATGAAGGTTTTACCAGTGAAAAAGAAGAGTTTGCAGAATGGTCTCTGACTCTCACACCTGATAAATTCAATGTTTTTTCTAATTCTCCTGATGAACTTTCTATTCACGGACTGTATTCATATATAAAATATCTGAAGAAAAATAAATTAAAGGCAGATCGTTATGAACTTGAGTTTTGGAGGAAAACTCTTTCTCCTTTTGCTGTTATAACAATGATCTTTCTTGCCTCCACTGTTGCTTTCGGATCAATGCGCTCTCTTTCTTTAAGTTCGCGCATTGTGCTTGGCATAGTTTACGGGTTTGTATTTTATGTCGCAAATCAGACGTTTTCTCCGATGAGTCTTGTATTTGGTATACAGCCGTTTATTTGTGTACTTCTGCCTAGTCTTGTATTTTTCTTTGTGGCAGTATTTATGCTTCGCAAAAGATAGTTTTTAATTAACAGATTCTTGACATATGCGCCATATGTGAAATATAATCCTCACGCTTGAGGCTGGTTTCTGGTTTTAATGTATACCGGCTGTTTCAGAAATGCCTTGGTGGCGGAATTGGTAGACGCAGCGGATTCAAAATCCGCCGGCTTTAAAACCGTGTCGGTTCGAGTCCGACCCGAGGCACCATTCATGAATTTTTTCCATCTCTCCCTGTTGCTGTTTTGTCTGTTGCCCAGGTTCTCTTTTTACTCCTTTAAAATAAACAGTGCACGGTTGTTGTTCCGTGAAATAAGAAAGCAGCTGATCAAATTTCAGTCCTGATGTGCACTCGGAACTCTCTCAGATCATGTGCGGCGAATGTCTGACAATAATCTTGTGCTTCAGGTAATTTTGTATGACTGATTGGCAAAAAGAAAGTCCCTCCAAAAATGGAGGGACTTTCATGATTACGGAGAAACCTCTGCTTACTTGATTTTCGGTGTAAGTACAGTCGGTTTTGAATCTTCAAGCATGTCAGGATAGTCTGTATTGTAGTTCAGACCTCTTGATTCCTTTCTTTCAAGAGCTGACTTGATAACCAGATCTGCAATTTGAAGGAGATTGCGGAGTTCCAGAAGGTTGTTTGTTATCCTAAAATTCCGGTAATATTCACGGACTTCCTTTTTAAGCAAATCAATGCGGTGCTGAGCTCTTTGCAGTCTTTTGTTTGTTCTTACGATTCCGACAAAATCCCACATTACCATTCTGAGTTCGTGCCAGTTATGCTGAATAATTACCTCCTCGTCAGAGTCGGTGACCTGACTGTCGTCCCAGTAAGGAAATTTGACTATGCCGGGAGCCGATTTAATTTTGCCCAGTATGTCCTTTGCTGCAGAAGCTCCGTAAACAAGACACTCGAGAATTGAGTTCGATGCCATTCGGTTTGCTCCGTGCAGACCTGTATAGGAAACTTCACCGATTGCGTACAGGTTTGATATATCTGTTAAAGCTCTTTCATCCACCATTACTCCTCCGCAGGTGTAATGTGCAGCAGGAACTACAGGTATAGGCTGCTTGGTTATATCTATTCCGACTTTCAGACATCTTTCATAGATAGTAGGGAAATGCTTCTTTACAAATTCTGGATCCTTGTAACTGATATCAAGATACATGCAGTCAACGCCAAGACGCTTCATTTCGTGATCTATAGCTCTTGCAACAACATCCCTAGGCGCCAGTTCCTCTCTTTTGTCATAATCCGGCATAAATCTTGTTCCGTCCGGTCTTTTCAGGAGTGCACCCTCGCCTCTCAAGGCTTCTGATAAAAGAAAATTGCGATCACTTGCGTTGTACAGAGTCGTAGGATGAAACTGGTTGAATTCCATGTTTGCAACGCGGCATCCCGCACGCCATGCCATTGCTATACCGTCACCGGAACTTACTTCGGTATTTGTGGTGTACTGGTATACTTTTGATGCACCGCCGGTACAGAGAGCAGTAAATTTTGCGTATATGTTCTCAACATTGCCTGTTGCACAGTTGAGTACATAAACTCCCAGAACCCTGTTACCAGGAAGCCCCAGCTTTCTTGTAGTAACAAGATCAATTACGTTGAATTTTTCCAGAACGGTTATTTGCGGATGATTTATAGCCTGACTGATAAGCGTATCCTGCACTGCCTTGCCTGTCGCATCTGCTGCGTGAAATATCCTTCGGTGGCTGTGTCCGCCTTCACGGGTAAGATGGTAGTCATTGTTTGAGTCATCCATCTTATCGAAATCTACGCCTTCTCTGATAAGCCATTCAATGCTGTCTTTGGCATTTTTAACGGTAAATTCAACTGCACTTTTTTCACAGAGACCAGCACCGGCTATCAGTGTGTCATTGATGTGAGACTCTATACTGTCATTGTCTGCATACACATTGCATACGGCAGCTATGCCTCCCTGTGCCTTTGAGGTTGAGCCTTCTGATATAGGTCCTTTGCTGATTACTATCAGATTTATATTCGGATCTGAATCTGCAAGTTTCAGAGCCAGTGTAAGACCGGCTGCACCGCTTCCTATAATTAGGACATCACAAGTTCTTTCTGTATGTTCACTCATTTATGCTGTTCTCTCACTAGTTGAATATGTGAACATTTTATCACTTTGAAAAGGCTGATAGTTATTGAAGAAGAAAAAATAGACTTATGCAGGTGTTTTGAACCGCTTCCTGCATTTCTGCCCGGCAGATTTGAAAACCTGCAGTCAACTTTTAATTTCATTCCCAGAGTCTGCTTTTTGGTTATCATCAGTTTTAGGCTTCGAGTCTGCTTTTTGGTTGTCATCAGTTTTGGACTCCGAGTCTGCTTTTTTATTTTCATCAATCTCCATAAGAAGAGTAGGATAAAGTTTGTCTGCAAGATCCCGTATTTCCTTTTTTTCTGCTTCAGTGTAGTGTTCTTCAAGATTTATAAGATGTTCAAAGAATACCTTCTTCGGATGGTACGGTATGATTTCTTCAGTCATAATTTTCCTGTATGAAGCAAGCCACTTTGCAACCGGAATGACTGTTAATCCGTCATATACACATTTCATTTCATGCTGTATGAGATAATCTCCTACAATGATAGGGTTTATGATCCTCTGCAGATTTTCACAGTCGCCGTTCTTTTCAATTTTGGCAAACTGGTTGATGGAAATTATGCCGGTTATAAAAAAGGCAAGACTGATTACTGTAATTATCGCAATAGGCAGTCTCCGGATATAAATTTGATTCCATTTGACAGTTCTTTTCTTTATGCTGTTTTGACATGATACGTACCAGATGGCATAGCACATGGCGAGAAATACAGGCGTTGAAAAAACACTGATGCTTGTCGTAATTGCAGAAAGTATAAAAGGCAGCATCAGACAAAGATTGCTTAATTGTTTGCTCAGACTGTTTTTTCTGTCCAGACATGACTTCACCATAGCATAGCAGTACAGCAGCAGCGGAACTAATGCAGTTATGCCACCTGTGGCAATAAGGTGCAGTACGGTGCTGTATGCTCTTTCCGTATAGTAGTTGGGATTGACTTCGAGGTTTGCCATGGCAAATGTTCCCAATCCGTGACCTAACAGAAAGTTGTTCCATGCAGTATTGATATGGGCCATGGTATTCGTTATATAGTTGCTTAATTCGGAAACCGGATCAAAATCTTCAAAGAAGCCCAGACAGTATGCAACCCATGTGCAGGCTGATCCGACTGCAATAATTGAAAGTCCTGTTTTCAGATCCTCTTTGAGCAAAAGTCCCAGCAGAATTGTGGCTGAAGGAACTATTATTAAAATAACCTTGATGTTTATGTGATGAAGAAGGTAAAGATAAAGAATTATCAGTGTAAACAGATTGCCTATGATGTTAAAGACTGAAAAATTCGATCTGAGCAGAAGGTACATGCATATTATTATGCTTATGCTGGTAAGAATGCCGTCGGCCGGAGGGGTTTCTATATTGTACTGCATTACAAGAGATGCATCGTGAAGCATCGCGTTGATAGTGTTTCCGGCTAGAATTATCCACAGCAGCAGATTTCTTTTCTCTATGCTGTACCTGATTTGATGCAGAGAAAAAACAACCGTGGCTACTATGACGAAGGGAAGAATCATCGGTACTGATTTACTTATTTCAGTTGCATGCAGGATGAGAGGAATGGCAAGAAATCCTGTGGCTACAGCCATGTTTCTTAATATTTCAGTGTTATGAAGAACAAGGTTTCGATTGAGATACCACAGACTGTTTGCAGCTACCAGCGTAATGGTTATGATACCGTAAAGATTTACAGTCGAACCAAGAATTGATTCATCGAGAAAGTGCGCGAAATGTGAGAGAGGAAAAAACAAAAACCAGAAGATGAAACACAGATATATATTAGTATCGGTATGTATTTTATTGGATATTTCCATGATTGCCACTCTTTCCCTGTCATCAGGGGTGATTCTATCATTTTTCTGTAAAGTAAAACTGCGACGGCGGATAGAGATACAGAAAAGCGCGCTGTACAAAATTTGAATGTAATTGTCCCTCAAAAATAAGAACTGCCGCATGCTCTCTGACGTGTTTTTTTTCTGCGGCAGCGATGCTGAACCTGATAAAGCAGAATAATTTCAGACACTTAAATTATATTTTGCAGCAGATGTTTTTATAAACAGCAGATCATGCGTTTATGCGGCAGTGTTTCTTGAATGATAAATCTTCCGTCCTGATTTTTGCTTATCATGCCTTTATTTACAGTTCTGTACAGGCTGGACAATTTTGAGGTAAACATCTGCTGAAACAGAAATTTCAGAAACCGGTTCGAAAGCGTGATGATGCGGAACAGTTACAGAACTCAATTTAAGAACTTAGAAAATGCTAATTTTGGGATATTTGATTAACTTATGATACCTGACTTTCGAGTTTTTCGCCAAATCCTTGTGAGAACTTTTAAAATTACTAAAGAATTTGCCATCGTGATTCACTTATTAAAAATACCAGTTATTTGAATCGGTAATTCATGATTTTCTCGTACTGTTTCTGAGTTAAAAGCGCGGATTTGACCGGTAGTTTTGTAAGCTCAGAAATCTTATCCAAAAAGTCGGATTTTGTCAGAAGATTTACATACTTACCGTTGCATTTAGCCAACTGAAAATCTCTGATAAATTTAAAAATTGCCTGGTATGAATCCTCGTCGTTCAGCTCGTATATTTGCAGAATT
>JAEEOK010000054.1 GCA_016284235.1 Succinivibrionaceae bacterium | reverse complement strand
GGATGCTTACTATTCTCAGTACAGAAAACCTAATGCGAAACTGGCAAGTCTCTGTAGTTTCAAGTGCTTTCGAGATGAACAGGTTCCTGTACCTGTATAACTCAGATATTAAATTCGTTTACTATAAGGTCTGAAAATAGATATTATAAATCTCAAGTCATACCCGTATATTCAAAAGTTAATGGTATGAAAAGATAGGTCCTGGCATTCATCGGGAATTGTTTTAAATCTGATGTACAGTAGGATGAATGGCAACGAAGGACAAAATTGATTAATAACAGCTGTGTGCTGACCGTGGAAAACATAATTTACCTGATAAAAATTCTTTTTGAGGTCTGTCTGATTACGATTACTGCTCCTGAATTTCAAATTAGGTTTCGTGCGGATTGAAGATTAACTTTGATGTTTGATTTGTTCATGCTGATATGGGTACGCTCTATTTGTTTTGCGATATTGATGTTCATTGATTCTGGTACGTATGTTAAAATACTACGGTTATTTTGTTGCTGTATTTTAGTGTCTGCACAGATTTATAAATTTAGATCTTATAATCATCTCCTGGATGATGAGATTTGCGGCGTGAACATGCATTAATGCGTAAAAGCAGAGCAGTGGACATGAAATCAGGTGCGGCAGAGACGAAACGGACACTCCGGTATGAATAGGGGTACTGCCGATATTCTGTATTTAACTTATAACCTGATTAAACACAACTGCAGTGTTCCTAAAGTCTATTGCCGTTATTGATGCCGGCAGTTCACCGGCTGCCGATGAATTTATTTTGATGCAGAATTGAAAACTTAACAATTTTGAATTTGGTTTGAATTGATGGAGTATCCATTGATTTATTTTCAAAAATGATTTGCAGAGGTCACTTTTTGAAATTTAATAATTATAAATGAGAGTGTTTACGATATTTACTATCCGGCACACAGTGATATCAGCAGATTTTAAATTGCTGCATTTCTGATTAAATGTAGTTTTTTATTTTTTTAAAGTTATGAATATTTTTTTAGTAGGTCCTATGGGTACCGGAAAATCTACTATAGGCAGAATGCTGGCTTCTCAGCTCAACAAGGAATTTTTTGATTCTGATGCCGAGGTTGAGAGGAAAACCGGTGTTGCCATTTCGTGGATTTTTGAGGCGGAAGGTGAGGATGGCTTCAGAGAAAGGGAGTCTGCGGTCATCGATGAACTTACCAGGCGTCAGGGGATTGTTCTTGCCACCGGCGGCGGAACGGTTAAGCGGGAAATCAACCGCTCTTATCTTTCTTCAAGAGGAACTGTTATCTATCTGTATACTCCTGTGGAGAAACAGTATCAGAGAACGTACAAGGATAAGAAAAGACCTCTGTTACAGACTCAAAACCCTAAAGAAGTTCTTGAAAATTTGATGAAGGAAAGGGATCCGCTTTACCGTTCTGTCGCTGATTTTGTGGTGGATACTTCCGAACTTGGCGTACGGGCAGTGGTTCAGAGAATAGTTCATCTGTTGCAGCAAAAGGATTGATTTTGAATAAACTAGTGGTTGATTTAGCTGAACGCAGCTATCCTATTTATATCGGTTCCGGTCTCATGACAGATCCGGAGCTTTTCAAGAGTTTTATCCGTTATCGCAATGTAATTGTTGTTTCAAATACAACGGTAGCCCCATTGTACATGGCAAAACTGAGAAGTTCTCTTGATTCGTTCTGCAATGTCTTTGAGTGTATCCTTCCGGACGGAGAAGAATACAAGACTTTGGATTCTTTTAACAGGATTTTGACAGAAATGCTCAGGAAGGGCATGGGCAGGGATAGTACTGTAATAGCTCTCGGCGGGGGAGTTGTAGGAGATATTTCCGGTTTTGCGGCTTCGGCATATCAGCGCGGTGTGGATTTTGTTCAGGTCCCAACTACACTTCTTGCACAGGTTGATTCCTCTGTCGGAGGAAAAACGGGAGTAAATCATGAACTCGGCAAGAATATGATTGGAGCCTTTTATCAGCCCAGGGGTGTTGTAATTGATACGGAATGTCTTCATACCCTTCCGTCAAGGGAGATTTCCGCCGGTATGGCAGAGGTTATTAAGTACGGTATAATATGGGATTCCGGATTGTTTGAACAGCTCGAAAAAAACATGTCTGATCTGCTTGCCCTTGATGACAGCAAACTTTCAAGTGTTATTGCGCGCTGCTGTTCCATTAAGGCCGATGTGGTCCATAATGACGAGAAGGAGGGTGGTATCAGGGCCATTCTTAATCTGGGACATACTTTCGGTCACGCTATAGAGAATCATGTTGGGTACGGCGTATGGCTGCACGGCGAGGCTGTTGCCGCCGGTATCGTCCTGGCCTCCTATCTGTCATTTAAGCGCGGTTATATTGACAGATCATATTACGAACGTATCAGAAAACTCCTTTCTGATGCCGGCCTTCCTGTATCTTCTCCGCAGGGAATGAATGCAGATGATTATATTGAGCTGATGCGACATGATAAAAAGGTAAAATCAGGCACTATAAGGTATGTTTTGCCTAATGAAGGTGGCAGATCATCAATATATTCTGATGTTTCTGATGATGAAGTTAAGAAAATAATCGAGAACATCGATCATGAGTGATATCAAATTGCTTCCCTCTCAGAGTGAACTGGTAGAGCAGATAGTTAATGTTGTAAAAGCCAAGCCTAGTTTTGTTGTATTGAACGGTGAAGAGGGCAGCGGTAAGACATTTCTGTCACATTATCTTGCTGCCAACGGATTCAGTGAAGGACAGCACTACAAGGTTGTTATATTCAGAAGTCTGCCGGATTCGCAGGTATCAGATATTCGCAGCTGCATTATTAAAGGTGTTTTTAATACTGAACTTTTTGATAAAAATGACGAACTCTCGGAAACGGCGAGAATGTTTGAGACTGATCAAAAGGATTTTCTGATTGTTATAGATGCAATTGATTATTATGATCAGAATTTTCTTAATGAACTTTATCGTTTTTATCTAAATTACGGGTTTGTTCTAAACCTGTCGGTTGTAATAACTACCAGTCATCTGCTTGTTGATCTGATTAGAGTAAAGGATGCTAAAACCCCGCCGGAAGTATATGAACTCACCATCAGTCATTTGAGTCCGGGAGAGAAGATAACTCTTTTAAAAACCATAATAAGCAGGAAGGTTGTATCAGAAAATCTCCGAGATATATCGTTTGAAGAACTTGCTGATGACTGCGGTTCACAGCCGAACCAGATTGTAGAATTTGCAGAAAATTTTGTTATGAACAACTTCAGAGGAACTGACAGAGAAGGAACCGGTGAAGTTGAATCATTTATTCCAAATCATGATGGAGCATTACATAAAATGAATAAATCCATTCAAGGACCGAAGGGACCTAACAAAGTACTTGTTATTGTTGTTGCAATAATACTGACAATTGCACTGCTGGGCGTTATAACTATGCTTCTGAAGAAGCAGACGGCTAATGGGCCTCAGGAGGAGGTGCTTGTAACAACCCATACCAATGTTGCATCATCTGATCAAAACAATCAGAATCAGTCCGGAGAGAAGATTGTCGAGACTGATATGGTGAATAATATGATCAAGGGAACTGATGACAGCGGTTCTGTGGTGACCGATGGTGATAATAACGGTGGAGAAGTCTTTGCTGGTAATATTCTGGATGAAGCTCTCAATTCGGTCGAGGATCCGGCAGCAAAGGTTAAGGTTGAAGGAACATCAGGATCTGCAGAAATTGAAGTCAATGCCGGTGCCGATAACACCAGCATAAAAGTTACCGATGCAACGGAGCAGATTTCCGGCGGCGAATCTTCATCAGATTCATCAAACTTATCAGAGAAAGTAGTCGCCAACACGGAAAAGAATCCGGCTGTTGAAGAAAAGCGGAAGAACGAACATCAGACAGAAGCATCTTCGGCAGGAAAGACTGCAGACAGTGGAAATGATAAGAATCAAGTTGCAGCAAAGCCGACAGTCCAGGCTAAAAATGATAAAACAACTGTTCAGCCTAAGAATGACAAGGCTGACAAACCTTCCGGCAGAGAAGCCTCATCTTCGAAAAAGACTGAACATAATGCTGCTGCGACAACTGCAAAAGTTGGAGAGGTCCGTCCGTTTAACGAGGTTAACGGAAGCCCGAAGACTTCTGCAACAGGTAAATATGCAGTGCAGGTTGCCTGCAGCTCCAATATTTCTGATCTGCAGATTAAAAAGAAAAAACTTGGAGATAGTGCAATTATATATGAGAGAAAAAATAATGCTCTGAAGTATGTACTAATAGTCGGATATTTTTCTTCTCAGCAGGAGGCTCATCAGGCAGCAAAGAAGATTGGCGGGGGTGCTTGGGTTAAATCCACCGATGCAATAAGAAATGAGAAGAAATAGCGCAACTACAATTCACGGTAAAAAGGTTTTACCCTTTTTTAAGTGGGTCGGCGGAAAAAGTTTGATCATTGATCTTCTTTTTATGAGGATCCCGGGATCGGGAGAAGTGCTGGCTGAGCCGTTTGTGGGATGCGGTGTACTGTTTCTTAATACAAATTTTGAGAAATATATTTTAGCTGATACAAATCAGGATCTGATTAATACGTATCAGCTTCTTAAGGAAGATCCTGATGCTCTCATTGATGAACTGAAAAAATTGTGGAGCAGGGAATATGTTAACAAGGAGGCGTATCTAAAATTAAGGGATGAATTTAATAAAAATCCTTTTCAGAAATCATTGAGACGAAGTGCAATTTTTATTTATATGAACCGTTTCGGTTTTCACGGACTTTGCAGATATAACAGTTCAGGTATATTTAATGTTCCTTTTGGTTCAAAAACAGAAAAGATTCCTGACTTTGAAGATTATAAAGATAAACTGATGGCGTTTGCCGGCAAAGCTCAGAAGAATGTTGAATTTTATTGTCAGGACTTTGAACGTACGTTTGAAATGCTTCCGGCTGACAGTGTGGTTTATTGTGATCCGCCGTATGCACCTTTAAAAAGTGATACATTTACATGCTACAGCGGATTCCCGTTTACTCTAGAAGATCAGAAGAGACTGCATGACTGTGCTGCTGATTATGTAAGGCACAACAAAGGGGGAAAGGTGTTTATAAGTAATCACAGTACCGATTTTATAACTGAATTGTATTCAGATGCTAATTATATTGATGATTTTCAGGTGTTTCGTAACGTTGCAATGCGTGCAGAGGAGCGGATTGAAGTTACTGAAATACTCGCTTCATTTATGGGGGATGACTGTTTATGAAACAATCCAGCTGGATAGCTCCATCCATTCTGTCTGCTGACTTTTTTAATCTGGGTGCAGAGATAGACGCTGTAATGAAAGCGGGAGCAGATCTGATACATTTTGATGTTATGGATAATCACTATGTGCCGAATCTTACCATCGGACCTCTTGTGTGCAAATCTATAACGTCTCATGTTTCATATCCTGTTGATGTTCATCTCATGGTTGAACCGGTGGATTCCCTTGTACCCATGTTCGCGGAAGCCGGAGCATCTTATATTACGTTTCATCCTGAGGCGAGCAGACACGTTGATAGAACTCTGCAGTTGATTAAAAGTTTCGGTATCGGCGCCGGACTTGTCCTTAATCCGGCAACTCCTCTGTGCTGCCTTGACTACGTTATGGATAAACTCGACATAATTATGCTGATGTCTGTTAATCCTGGTTTCGGCGGTCAGAGTTTTATACCATCCACTCTGGATAAATTAAGACAGGTGCGCAGACTTATTGATGAAAGCGGGTATTCCATCAGACTTGAGGTGGATGGTGGTGTGAAGACCGAAAATATAGCTCAGATAGCGGAGGCTGGAGCTGATACGTTCGTTGCGGGATCTGCTATTTTTGGCAAAAGCTGTTATAGAGACGTAATTTCGGAAATGAGGCGCAGAATTGAACAGCGGTAATAGTATAAGACTGATGATTTTTGATCTTGACGGTACTCTTGCCGCAACCGGACCTCAGATTGCCATTGCCGTCAGATCCGCTCTGAGTCTTAATGGAATGAATCAGCCGTCTGTAGAGGAAATCTGTCATTATATCGGCAATGGTGCAGAGAAGCTTGTCAAGCGCTCCATGGTAAACCGGTTCGATTACAGCGATGAAGAAATAGATCAGGACGTTTATGAGCGGGTGCGCAGCTCATATTTTTCCGAGTATATGAAGGGTATAACCAGCAATTTTACGCTCTATCCCGGAGTTAAGGAAACTCTTGAGAAACTTAATTCTATGGGTGTTTTACTTGCTATAGCTACTAATAAGCCTGATATCTATGTTCAGCGCTGGGTTGGTGCTGCCAATCTTACCGGAATTTTTAGTTTTACTATGGGCAGCGGTGTTATTCCAAAAGTGAAACCGCACCCTGATGTTTTGCTTTATGTGTGCAATAAATTCGGTATAACTCCTTCTGAGACGGTAATGGTAGGCGACACATGTAATGATATTCTTGCCGCTCAGGCGGCAGGGATGCGTTCTGTAGGGCTTACCTATGGATACAACTATCTCAAACCTCTTGAAGAGTATCATCCGGATTATGTTTTTGATAATTTCAGAGATTTACTGAAACTTTTCTAGGTTGTATTTATGTCAAAAAAAATTGTGTTTAGCGGTGCACAGCCGTCAGGTCAGCTTTCTATCGGCAATTACGTCGGTGCACTCAGGCAGTGGGTTAATATGCAGAATGAGTATGACTGCATATACTGTGTTGTTGATGAGCATGCAATTACAGTCCGTCAGGAAGCAGAAAAGCTACGCAGTGCATGTTTTGATACTCTTGCTGTTTATCTTGCCGTTGGTGTAGATCCTGACAAAAGCACTGTTTTTGTCCAGTCTCATGTTCCTGCTCATGCTGAACTTGGATGGATGCTCAACTGCTATACTCAGAATGGCGAGCTGGCGCGCATGACGCAATACAAGGATAAGAGTGCCCGTTACGGTATAGGAAATGTTACCGTCGGTCTGTATGATTATCCATGTTTGATGGCGGCGGACATACTGCTTTATCAGACCAATCTTGTCCCTGTAGGTGTTGATCAGGTTCAGCATCTTGAACTTACAAGGGATATAGCCAACAGATTTAATGCTCTGTACGGGGATATCTTCACTATGCCTGAGGCTTTTGTGCCTAAGGAAGGTGCAAAGATTATGAGCCTTCAGGATCCAACTAAAAAGATGAGTAAGTCGGATGACAACCGCAACAATGTTATAACTCTTCTTGAGGATACCAAGAGTGTTGTCAAAAAAATCAAGCGTGCTGTAACTGACAGTGATGATCCTCCTGTTGTAAGATTTGATCGTGAAAACAAGCCCGGTGTAAGCAATCTGCTTGAACTTATGAGCTGTGTTTCCGACACTCCGGTAGCTAAACTTGTTGAGCACTTTGAAGGTAAAATGTACGGGCATCTTAAGAGTGAGGTTGCTGATGCAGTGGTTGCTTTTCTGGAACCGGTTCAGAAGCGCTACGCAGAGTACAGGGCCGACGAGGAATATTTAAAATCTGTAATGAGCAAAGGTGCCCAGAAGGCTTCAGTCCGGGCGTATTCAACACTCCGCAGAGCTCAGAAAGCTGTTGGATTTGTTACACTTGACTGATTCTGTCCGTACCTTTGAAAAAATAATCTGAGTGTTTAAATGTCAGATTTTTTACATCATCCCCCGCCTAAAGGCTGGGGATTTCTGTCTGTTCCCGCTACATGCTGCAGGCACTTCCGGTTTGTTTCTGCTGCTGATCTGCAATACGGTTCATTTTGCAGGCTCTGCGGCTATGATCTGGCCTGATTTTCAGTCATTGAGAAATACAAAGTCTGTCTCTGTCGCCAAGAAAGATTATACCTTTTGTCTGTACTCACTAATAAGGGATGTAGTTTTACAGCACGATCAGATAAAAAAAGGAAGACTTCAGCCAAATGCTGAAGTCTTCCTTTTTTCTTGGGGATAATTATTTTATCTGTTGTTTTCTGTAAAATCTGCAACAGCCTTTTCCAGGATTTTCATTCCTTCGCTGAACTCATCATCTGAGATGTTAAGCGACGGAGCCAGTCTTAATACATTCTTACCTGCAACAAGGACCAGAAGTCTGTCTTTTGCGCAGAGTTTTAGAAGTTCACCGGATTTACCTTTGTATTTCTCGTCAAGCACTGCGCCAATCAGCAGTCCGCGTCCCCTGATCTGGCTGAAGCAATGGTATTTATCGTTGATTCTGCCGAGTTCCTCAAAGAATTTTTTGCTTTTATCCTTTACTCCGTTGAGAAATTCACTGGTTGATATGATGCTGATAACCTTATCTGCTACTGCACATGCCAGAGCGTTGCCACCGAAGGTTGTACCGTGAACACCTGGTGTAAATACTCTGGCAACTTCATTTGTAGCTAAAATTGCTCCGATAGGGAAACCTCCGCCAAGTCCTTTTGCTGTTGTAAGAATGTCTGGCTCAACTCCGGTTGCCATGTAGGCAAACAGATCGCCGGTTCTTGAGCATCCGGTCTGCACTTCATCAAAAATAAGCAGGGCATGATTTTCATTGCATAACTGGCGTACTATTTTTAAAAATTCAGGATCGGCCGGTATGATTCCGCCTTCACCCTGGATTGGCTCAAGCACAACAGCGCAGGTCTTTTCTGATATTGCATTTTTGAATGCATCGATGTCATTAAAAGGAATATGGCGTATTGCGGCCGGTTTAGGACCAAAACCATCGGAGTAGTGATCCTGGCCGCCCACACTTACAGTGAATAATGTTCTGCCGTGAAATGACTGAATAAATGAAATTATTTCGTTTTTATCTTCACCGTAGTTATCCAGAGCGTATCTTCTTGCAAGTTTGAATGCTCCTTCATTTGCTTCTGCTCCGGAGTTGCAGAAAAATGCACGATCTGCAAATGTTGCTTCCACCAGACGTTTTGCAAGGGAAATAACCGGTTCGTTGGTCATGAGGTTGCTCACGTGCCACAGTTTATGGGCCTGTTCGCACAGAGTATCAACCACTTCGTCGCAGCAGTGTCCCAGACTGTTGACGGCAATGCCTCCTGAAAAATCTATGTACTGATTATTATCCTGATCCCAAAGTCTTGCTCCTTTACCTTTTACCGGTATGAAAGAAGGAGGGGTAAATAGAGGAAAATAATACTGATCAAACATTTCTCTGGTGATTTTAGTCATTTTTCTTACCTGTATGAAAAATATATAAATATGCAGATATTATGCAATTTTATTCACTTGCTTTCAAGAATAAAAATATCTGAATCTTTAAAAGAAAAAGGCACATATTCATGTGCCTTCAGGAGAATTAAAAAATCCTAACGTGCACCGTATACCACTATGGTTTTGCCGTGTGCAGAAATGGATCCCTGATCCTCCAGCATTTTCAAAATACGACCTACGGTTTCACGCGAGCATCCTACAAGCTGACCGATTTCCTGTCTGGTGATTTTGATCTGCATTCCGTCAGGATGAGTCATGGCATCAGGCTGGTGTGCCAGATCCAAAAGAGCTCTTGCTATACGACCGGTCACATCAAGAAACGCCAGTGCATTGACTTTCTGTGATGTTGACTGAAGCCTTCTGGCCATTTGTGCGGACAGTCTCATAAGAATTTCTGGATTGACCTGGATCAGCTGGCGGAATTTCTTGTAAGAAATTTCTGCAACCTCACAAGGTCCTTTTGCTCTTACGAAAGCTGTACGCTTCGGATCCTCAGATTCATCAAATAGTCCGAGTTCTCCGATAAAATCGCCCTGATTGAGATAAGACAGAATCATTTCCTTGCCTTCGTCATCTTTGATGAGTACAGCAACAGTCCCCGACATTACATAGTACAGGGTATCAGCTTTATCACCCTCATGAATAATAGTGCTCTTCGCTGGATACTTCCTTTTGTGGCTATGTAGAATAAACCATTCAGTCGTTGGATCTGAAAGAGGTTTTCCTAGTACCATTTCCTTTTCCTTTGTTTTTTTTCTATTAACTATGCGGTCTTAAAACCGCAAATCTTAATCTTTCAACCATACCTATTATAACTAAAATTGTTTTGTTTTTGACAATTTTTAGGGGTTCTCCATAAATTTTAGTTGGATGGTTAAATCATAGACAGCTCCAAAATTATGAACTGTGAGGATATTTAAGGAGGTAGTTTATCCTTATAAAATATGAAATTAGAACAACAAAATAAGGAAAAC
>JAEEOK010000053.1 GCA_016284235.1 Succinivibrionaceae bacterium | reverse complement strand
CTTATGGATCCTATAATAAACTAGGAAAATTTGATTGCTTAGGAACAAGTATATGAGGAGCGTCATATAATTTTTTTCCTTAGGTTGACTCTGGGTACAATTACCCTTTACTTTTTTTGCCATTCAATTTCACCTGTTCGGTTATTCCGAAGGCGGTGAAACCATTCATGGCAGTACTGTCTTGTGTTCATTTTCGGCTACCCCACATTCGGAAGGTAACCAGCGGTGCATGACACTGGAGGTAAAAAGGTGCTTGCCTGCTTTGACTATGCACCCATCAGGATTTTGCGCGCAGTCTGATGCGTCTCTACAGGTTCGCGGATTTGGTAGTTCCTCTGAACTACTATGGACATGTTAGAGGATTTGAATTTTTCATGATTGGCACGTCGTGCCTATTTAAAAAGGGAACGGAAATACGAAAAAAGCTAGAGTTTATAAGGCTTGAATGCAAACTCTAGCTTTTCAGAAAGAAAGGAGGAATATTGAGATAAGGTGTGCTTACTAGGAAACTGAATAGGCATGCCGTACCTATTAATTCTTAGAAAATTCTAAAAAATCTCCTATGTATGGCCCAAGGTATTCAACAGCAGCTTCAATTGAGTCGCCGTATTTCACATGAAGAGCATCTTGAATCCATTGATGTGTTTCATTGGTTGGGCTAAGTCTGATGTTAAAGACATCTAAGAGTTTACTGCTAATACAAGGAGGCAGGTGCAGAGCAAAACAGATAAGAACAACAGTTTTTAGATCTGGTTCGTTCTTGCCATTGATGATCTGCTAATTGTTGTTGGATCTCTTCCAATGGTGTAAGCAAGTCGTTCTGCTTTTCCACAGATCTATATTTTGTACTACTGCTTTCATTTAACAAGGCTAACAATTTTTCTATAGATTATGTAACGTCAACAGATGAAAAAAAAGCAACAGATTTGTACAACTACTATGAAAAAGAATATCGACATGATCCTTTTGCATCTGTGGTACTGGTTAAATCAAAGAACCTGAAGGAATTAAAAAAAGCATACCCTAACTACTTTCTGGATACACAATATTTTGTTAAAACAATTGAAGATATTATCAAGGCTGAGACTCTTCAAAAATAACACTGAAATCTGCCTGCGCACGAAATGAGCCAGGGCTGTCAGGACCATTGGGTCGGCTTATGTCCGGATTATGCAGTTCGCCCGCAGGCAGCGGTCAGCTCCGGTTTTCCTGGAACTGTTATTCCGAAATTTTCGTAACACTCCAGGTCCAGTCTGCGCAGAAACTCTACGAAACCTCGTTAATCCCGGGATGTCTGATGCAAAATAAACGGTGGTATTGCCGATCGTCCGGTTATACAATATGAGTAAAGTATTACCTGCCGCAGTTCGATGCGGTCAAATGTGAACCACCTCCCTCAGCGGATCTTTTGTACAGGGGATAACCATGTCTGAAAAAACTCAGACCATTGATTACTACAATGCAAATTTCGAGGATTTTATCAGTGGAACTCTGAATCTGGATTTTTCATCCACCCAGGATCGATTTCTGTCTCTGCTTCCCGCCGGGGCGAAAATTCTGGATTTCGGATGCGGTTCCGGCAGAGACTCACTGTATTTTAAAAAACACGGTTTTCAGGTTACCGCCACCGACGGATGTCTGAACATGTGCAGGGCTGCTTCAGAGACTACCGGTCTTACGGTCAGACATATGTTGTTCTGTGAACTTGACGAGTCCGGGGCATACGACGGGATCTGGGCCTGTGCCTCCATTCTGCATATGCCGGAGCTGCAGCTCCACGATGTTTTCCAAAAAATGAAGAAAGCCCTTAAAAGCGGCGGGATCATTTATACCTCCTTCAAATACGGAACATTCAGAGGCATAAGAAACGGTCGCTATTTCTGCGATTTTACCCGTGAGAACATGCTGGAATTTTTAAAGATGCATCCTGATCTGTCCATAGTTGAAATGTGGCAGACCGGGGATATCAGAACTGACCACAGGAATGAACAATGGCTGAACATGCTGCTGCGCCTCAAATAGAAAATGCCGCCGGCTGCAGTGCTTTCACCGGAGACGACAGCCGGAACGAACATCTTGTCAACGCACTTGCCGATTCAATCCGGCGGGCATCCTCCATCGATATTATTGTATCGTTTCTGATGGAATCAGGCGTCCGCTCCGTGGTGACAGAGCTTGCTGCCGCAGCGGGCCGTAATGTAAAGATCCGCATTCTGACCGGAAGCTACCTCGGCATTACCCAGCCTTCGGCCCTTTATCTGCTCAAAAGTGAAATTACACAGAACCTGGATCTGCGCTTCTACAATGATCCGCACCGCTCCTTTCACCCCAAATGCTATATATTCAGTTTCGCCGGCGGAGGCCGGGAAATCTATGTCGGCTCCTCCAACATCTCCCGCAGCGCCCTTACCTCCGGTATTGAATGGAACTACCGGTTCACAGAAAACACCGATCCCTCCGCCTGCCGTAAATTCTGCAGCGTATTTGAAGAGCTGTTTCTCAATCATTCCCTGATACTGGACGATGCACTGCTGGAACGGTACGCAAGATCCTGGCACAGGCCCGAGGCATGCAGGATGCTGGAACTCTACGATGATGACGCTTCACCGCGGAAGTCGGATGCAAGGACACAGGCGGATCAGGAAACTGCCCGTTTCATTCCCCGGGGAGCCCAGATCGAAGCCCTTTATGCACTGAAAAATGCCAGAGCGGAAGGTGCGCAGAAATGCCTGGTGGTGGCGGCAACCGGGGTCGGCAAGACGGCCCTCGCCGCCTTCGATTCTCTGTCCTTTAAAAAAATTCTGTTTGTGGTGCACCGTCGTGAAATACTGCGGCAGGCCGCCCGGACATTTGCTGATGTGCGCGGTACCCGAAGCATCGGTTTTTTCGATGCCGACTCTAAAAATACTGAAGCAGAGGTTACACTGGCTTCGGTTGCAACCCTCGGCTCCGGAAGATACCTCAGCGAAAAATATTTCAGCAGAGATCTTTTTGACTACATCATCATGGATGAAATCCACCACGGCACCGCCGGACAGTACCGCAGAATTATGGATTATTTCACCCCCGGGTTTATGCTCGGTCTTACCGCCACACCGGAACGACTGGATCAGAAAAGCGTTTTTGAACTTTTCGATTACAATGTACCCTACGAAATCAATCTGGCCGAATCGGTCAACCGAGGTTTTCTCGCCCCCTTCCGTTATTACGGGATCTACGATCGCTTTACCGACTACAGCACTGTAAACATAATAAAGGGGAAATTCAGCACTGCAGATCTGACCAGGGCCTACCGGAACAATGAGGAGCGAAACAGCTTTATCCTCAGTCACTACCGTAAAACAGGCTCCAGGAGGGCGCTCGGTTTCTGCTGTTCCCGGGAGCATGCAGAACAGATGGCCGGGGTATTCTGCAACGCCGGCATAAATGCGGTGGCAGTCTACAGCAATGCAGCCGGTGAATTTTCCGAAGATCGCGACCGTGCCATTGCGATGCTGGAGCAGGAGCAGATCAAAGTCATTTTCTCGGTTGACATGTTTAACGAAGGGGTGGACATCGCACCGGTAGATCTGGTCATGTTCCTCCGACCTACCGAATCACCGGTGATTTTTCTCCAGCAGCTCGGACGCGGTCTGCGGCTTCATCCTGACAAAAGCTACCTTAACGTACTCGATTTCATCGGTAATTATCAGAAGGCGGGAAGAATTCGAAACTTCCTTAAATCAGGCTGCAGCAGTACCTCCTCAGGAGAACCATTTGCAGCTTTCAGTGACGGTTCAGGCAGCAGCGTTACCCTGCCCGACCGCTGCCAGGTCGACTTCGACATCCGCCTTTTAGATCTGTTTGCAGTCCAGGATCGGCAGCGCCGGAAGGCGGAGGAACTGATTTTCAGTGAATATCAGCGGATCAGGGAACTGCTCGGACACCGGCCGTTGCGTACTGAACTGTTTGAACTGATGGAGCCTGAAATCTATCAGCTGACACTCGGCAGTTCAAAGAACAATATCTTCAAACATTATCTTGCCTTTCTGCACAAACACGGGGAACTTACCGCGGTGGAACATCATCTTACCGGCAGTATTGCAGAAGATTTCCTGACTATGGCGGAAAACACCGCCATGACCAAAGTATACAAAATGCCGGTGCTGAAAGCCTTTATCCGGCCGGATGGTCTGATTGCAACTTCTGTGAGCGCAGAGCGGCTGCTTGAGGTGTGGAAGAAATTTTTCAGTGAATCATTCAACTGGCGGGATCTCGAACCGGATCTGACCTTGAAGAAATTCTCGGAAATCAGCGACAGCCGGCATCTTGAAAAAATCTACCATATGCCGGTTAAATTCCTGACCAGAACCGAAAGCAGTTTTTTCTCTGTGGATGAAAGTTCGGTGCTGCACCTTGCAGCGCAGCTGGCGCAGTTTACCGCTGACAGCGCCTTTGCCTCACACTATCGTGACATAATCAGCTACCGCTGCGCCGACTACTACCGAAGAAGATATGAGGGTAAGAAAATTACCGCGCAGAGCTCCACCGTACATCTGCAAAAGGAGCCGGAACCGGAATGAAAATTAAAGAGCACGGCAGACAGATCAATCAGGATCTGATGTGGATGTTTAAACTCTCCTGCATAACTGCCGGTGCAGGTCTCATCCTGTTTTTACTTGGAAAAATGATCCCCCTTAACGAGGATTTAGTTGACGGCTCCTTCACAGCATTCATTCTTTCCTGCTTATTATCCTTTGTCCTGCTGTTCTTTCTTCATGATGGTAGAAAAGATGAACAGTTTGCCGCTGAATTTTTTGAATGTGTTCATCAAGGAAAATATTTCAGCTCCGCCACATGGCAGAAAAACTACCGTAACTACAGAAATACCCACGGGCTCAGTCCTCTTCGTTCCGCTAATATGTACAGAGATTTGTTCTTCAGATATTTGAAGAAGATAATCCGACGGGACTGGTATGTTCCCCTTGTGGTTTATCCATTATTAATAATTGCAGGATTTGAGCCGGTTCAGCTGTTTGAGTCTTATGTCCTGCAGATCCGCCGGGATGTTCCCGACTCCGGTTTGCAGTTGATTGCTGAACTGATGTTAAACTTAACAGTAATAGGACTCCTGCATCTTGAAATTCTGCTGTATATTTCAGGAAGAGCTTTCAAAAAATGGCAGAAACAGGATGAAAATGTGAAATATGATCCTCTGGAAATAGAGAAATCCTATCTTGAAGGAACCGCCTTTGAACACTCCTTCAACTGTGTGGTGGTAGGCCGGCGCTTTGTCCATGCTTTTGACGGGAAACGCTTCTATACGGTGGAAAGAAGCGATCTTGGAGCTGTAGAATGGGAGATTGTCCGTTTCAAACTCCTCGGGAGTCACTCAGACTATATTCGCGACGAATACCGGTTCTACGCTAAATTTAACTGCTGGGTACTTGGAACTTACCGACCTTTCAGCATTGCTCTGAACCAGTATCAGATCAAACTCCTCATGGAGAAATTCTTTCCTGACAGTTCGTCAGATCTTTATGTTTCCACTGATGAAAAGTGTGTCCGGTCGCTGTTTTTTGCTTCGCTCAAAGGAATTTCTGAACGACCGGTCATCGAAACTGAAAATAAAGACGAAGATCCGCAGAACGTAAATAATTAGCTATGTTGTAAAGGTGTATTGATAGATTAAGTTCGCATTAATTTACAAATCAGATATATTAAAAATACAAGAATAAGAATTGTCATAATAAAAAAAACACTCAATCAGATACAGCCACAATAAACGATTACTATTATTACAGTCCAACAGTACACAAACGCAATAATAAAAATAATCCAAACATAGAAAAAGAAAGATACATTACGGCAGAAGGACTCTCAAATTGACTCGCCAACGAGAGTCAACGACTTTTTGTGTAAACTCCAACGGCTTTATTCTTTACGAGATTTCTTTTCATTAAGCAAGTAGAAGCTATCATCAAGACACAGTTTGGAGTATGATTCATATCTACCGGAATCCATGATTTTCATACAATTATAATATATAACGGCAATCTCTTTCTCATAATTGCGGATATTTTCCAATGTGATTTTGCTGATAGTTTCGGCAAAATTTCTCCAGCCAATTAACTTTAATACAGTTTGAGCTCTAGATAAATCTTTAATAATATCTTCATCCGTTGCATTATATTCTTCATTATTATAAGCTGCTCTGTCTAAAACTTCAGATAATAAATCTTCTGCTATAAAAGCAAGTTCTTGCTTGGTTAGATCTGTTATTTTTTCAATTTTTACAGCATTAATATTCTTCTTTTTCATTTCAAACCTCTAATACTTTTTGAGTCTCAGAGAATAGCTATATATCCATGATAATCTGGACAATATAGAGATCTTTTCTTGTACTTTCCGGTGATTCTGTGCCTTTAAGACGATCATGTGCATCTGAGCAAAAATGACTGAAGTATGGAACTACCCTTTTGATTTTCTTCCAGTTAACATGTTCAACCTTACTGGTATCATAGCTTACATTTCGCACTTGAACATGGTTAATTTCTTCCTTCTGTACTTGTGCAAAAAAAATTAGCTACCGTAGGT
>JAEEOK010000052.1 GCA_016284235.1 Succinivibrionaceae bacterium | reverse complement strand
ATCTGGTTTCCGCAGGTCTGTTTCTGGCAGGTTCCTTTTTCCTCAATACCATTGCAAACGGCTCCAGCCTGGAAAATTTTCAGTCACCGGTAATGGAACTTGTCAAGACTACAATCATCCGCTATTTCGTAAGCGTGTTAGCAATCCGTGTCATTTACGTAAATGACAATCTAGATTATTATGAGCCCGTCAACGAATTTGATAAACGGAGTTACATTTGATGGGTAAAAATTATTGGAACAGACTTTACGGCAAAAGAACAGCTAATGCCTACTTGTTGAGATTCTGCGTGCGGATATCTTCGATATCTTTGGCGAAGCACTCTACAGGAACATCTGGAGACCAAGGCAGCAGTTTCCTCAGATTATCAAGGACACTCTTTGGTCTGATTGAAGGTATAACAGATAACAGCCAGTTAAGGTATCTGCCAGGATTAAGACCATTGAATTTAGCGGTCTGAACGATGGTTAACCAACCGGCACTGACTTCAGCACCTACTTCGGTAAAATTGAATAATGAATTTTTGCGACATATCACAAAGGGTCTAATACAATTTTCGGCGGTTTATGCGAATATTCGCATAAACCGCCTTATCCGAAGGATTTACTTATGCGAATCTTTTACTGAAAAACCTTATAAATAGCGGTTCCTCACAGAAAATGTGCGCATAATAATCTCATATTACGATACAATTGTTTCATAAGAGTATGGAAGTTACGTAATATGGCTAGATCGAAAACAATCCGCTTTTATGATATTCCTTTACCTTTGGACTTGCCGAAAGCCCAAAATTGGCTTCATGATTATCATCACCATAGTAAAGTACTTGCTGACTATATGAAAGCTCATGGTGCAGGATCTTCTGTCTGTCATTCTATGAACTCTTGTCTTACTGAATTACGAGCTTATCTTCTAGAGAAGGGTATCCAATATTCTCCTGAAAACGCTATGTATTGGTGTAATGAAAACAAAGCACGTACAAGAAGTTACCTGATTACATTGTTTCGGTTGTCCGACATTTTTTGTAATGGTTCAGTCCAACCAGCAAATGCATATCCTAGATCTGTCCCCTATTCTGAAAAACTCTTTGCGCCATGGAATAACTTGCTTTATGAATTTATGAACACATTGGAACATACCCGTTCATCTTCCAATAGTGTGAGAAACTGTGTAGCGAGATTTCTTTATCGTATACAACAGGATGGTATAACTGCACCATCTGATATTTCATTTGAAGTTCTTGAATCATACTGTCAGACAGATGGACACCGTTCGAATAGTTGTTATGTACGATATATATATGCTATTGGCGATATCCTTCTATTTATGGCTGATAAAGGATTGTGTCCCTATGGTCTGGGTTGGTATCCCTACTTCAGAATGCATGGTCAAATTTTTCATATCCAAGATTTCACAAAGAGCCAGATTGCTTTTTTACAGAAAATAAGATTAGAAAGTCAGAATTTTTCTGCAGAAAGATTTGCCGGGTTTATCCCAGATTTTTTGCAGAACTTTAGGAAAGCCGGGTATAGCAAAACACCATGCAAGGTTGCTAAATTCACACTTTATAACCTTCTCCTTTTTCTTGAGATGAATGATTTAGGCTATCAAAAGGCTATCGCTAATGTATGGCTTGAACATTACAAGTTGGCAGGTGGTCAGGGTGTTTGGAAACAAGCTCGTAGGGTACTAAGATTATTTGACTTGTATTTGCAGGAAGGAAAATTTGTACTTCAACCCATTTTCAGTGAAAAAGAACTGTTGTGCGATAGTCTCCCTACATGGTGTAAAACTGAACTATACGAGTACCTGGAATTAAAAACAAGAGAATGTTGGAAGAAATCAACATTGGATATGATTCGTGCTTCCATTACAAGGTTCTGCCTATATCTGATAGGTAGGGGATTGACTGATTTTTCAGAACTCAATACAGATATTTTGAAGGATTTTAACCTTTCTGATAAGCATCAGACTACTTACGGTAAAAATGCTTATAACATAAAAATCCGAAAATTTATTAAGTTTCTAGAACGTAAAGAAATTCTGCCTTACGGGATCCACCAAGGATTAATGGCAACAGCAGCTCAAAAAGAAAAGATAATTGTAGTATTAACGCAAGAGGAGAAGAATTTAATTGATATTAAGTTTAAAGCTGATAACACTTTTCCTATAGAACTTCGTGACAAAGCTATCATGATGCTGGGGCTGAAGATGGGATTAAGGGCTTGTGATGTCGTAAAGATCCGTTTGACAGATATTGATTGGAATAAACAGACTTTACGGGTTGTTCAGAAAAAAACAGGTAATGAACTCATTCTGCCGCTTCCTACGGAGGTTGGAAATTCGATATATTTATATATAAAAGACGCAAGGCCAAACAAAAGAACCACTAGTGATTATCTTTTTGTAAAAAACCGGATTCCGTGTGATTCTCTTTCCAAATCGGCGTGTACTCAAGCTCTCAAAAGATTTCTCCCTGATCGAAAAGTTTATGGTTCTGCGTTTCATGTTACAAGAAAAACGTACGCTACAGATCGGCTTAAAAATGGGACAAAAAAGCAGGGAATTGCAGATCTCCTCGGTCATAAGGATACACAGACTCTGCGTCATTATCTCCAGTTTGATGAGAAAAATATGCGTTTGTGTCCTCTTTCACTTACAGAGACAGATTTATTAATGGAAGAAGGTCACTATGAAAACTTATAAAGAATATCCTTATCAAAGTGCCCTCGCTCCTCATATTAGAGACTTTCTCTCAGAAAAACGCGCACTTGGTTTTATTTATGAAGGTAAAAGTTATCAGCTTTTCAGATTAGATCAATACTGGCTGAATAATGATTTTCAGGATGCTTGTCTGACATATTCACGCTTGGAAAACTGGTTATGTGCACTTCCAGGAGAAAGCAGAAGCAGTCAGAACAGCAGGGTTGGAGCTGCCAGGAGTCTTGCTATTTACCTGACATCTCATGGTATTCTGTGTGATATACCCATAATCAATGTAGGAAAGGACCATCCTGTCATCCACATATTGGATAAAACAGAACTCCATGAATTATTCCAGGTAATCGATACATATATACCACATTCTGGAAATCCTGCTGATTTCAGGATGGTAAATGAATATCCCATTATCTTCCGGCTTTTTTACTGTTGTGGAATGAGAAATAACGAAGTATGTTCTCTTAAGACTACTGATATAGACTTGAATAATGGCATCATTAACATTTTTGACGGTAAAGGGCAAAAGGATCGATTGGTTTATTTGCCAGATGATCTAAGAGTTCTTATGTTGAGTTATTGTTCCTACATAAAGAGGGAACTTGGGTATGAACCCTATTGGTTTTTTCCTGGCAGGTTTCCAGATAAGCATATACCCAAAACTTCGATTGATAGAACGTTCCAAAGATATTGGGGTCTAACTGCATCTTCTTTGCGTTGTGACCGCATTCCGACTCCTCACTCATTACGCCATGGGTTTGTTGTGGACCGAATCAACAGCTGGATCATGGCAGACGTTGATATAAACGTCATGTTTACATATCTCAGTAAATATCTTGGCCATAAAGATCCAAATGAGAGTTTTTACTATTACCATCTTGTTAATGATGCATTTCGGATCATTAGGAAGAAAGACACTATGTCAGCAGATGTTATACCGGAGGTGAGACGCAGATGAAAAAAGAGCCTTTGAAAGAAGATTTGTTTTTTTCGCTAACATGGGATTATTTAAAGGTTTTCCTACCGAACCAGCATCGAAACAGTCCAAAGACCATACAGTCTTATGAAGATGGATTAACGATTTTTCGAAGATATGTTACCGATGTCTGCGATATTTCTATGGAAAAATTCCGATTTAAAGATCTTACTTATGATTTTATTTTGAATTACAGAATATATCTTGTTGAAAAAGGTTATAAAGCAAGCACGGTGAATCATAGGATAGCAGTGATAACCTCGTATATGCGGTATGCTGCTTCAAAAAGAACATCACTATACCAGATATACCTCAATATATCGGAAGTTCCATATGTAACTGTTCCTACAAGAATACGTGAGATCATCGAGGAGAAAGATGCCATAAAAGAATTACTGTCAGCTCCTAATAATTCTGCAAAAGGCATAAGAGATCAGATTATACTTGTTTTGTTGTATGACACCGCAATAAGGACAGATGAACTCTTAGGATTGGAATTACGTGATGTAAATATCTCGGCCGATGCGCCATATATCCGTGTTCGTGGAAAAGGGGACAAAGAGAGAATAGTAGCCCTATCGGAAAATACAATTCAACTGTTAAAGCAGTACATTTCCTTGTTTCATAGAGATCTGCATAACCAATCCAGACCGTTCATATATACGGTTATCAAAGGAAAATATGAGAGAATGTCTGAAAGAAATGTAGAGCGCATTGTAAAAAAATATGGCGACATTGTTAGGAAAAATCACCCGGATATGCCCGAAAAAGTATATCCGCATATGCTTAGACGTACTCGGGCAAGTGGTTGGTACCGTGATGGTGTTCCAATTGAAATAATTGCAGTCATTCTAGGACATTCAGATGCAAAGACAACAAGGAAGTCGTATGCAAGTCCATCCGTGGAGATGCTCAGGAATCAGATGAAGCAAGGAACAGAACTGGAACCGGATGCATCTGAGGAAAAAGCTTTATGGAAAGATGACGAAGAACTTGCTAGATTATGTGGTATAAGGTGAGATTATTATGCGCACATTTTCTGTGAAGAACCGCTATTTATAAGGTTTTTCAGTAAAAGATTCGCATAAGTAAATCCTTCGGATAAGGCGGTGTTATTATCGATGTCGCAGTTTCCATCATCAAGGAAAGTCTTTGCTTCGATTTCACGTGCTAATGCATAATCGATAGCTTTTGCAACGGCACCCTGCGGAGGTGTAACATTGGCATCTTTGACTTTTTTGCAGATTGAGAAGAAACTGTCCATAACAGGTTTGGTTTCTTTCTGACGCATCTCTTTGGCTTTTTCAGGATCGCGTTCACCAACGGTTTGTTCTTCAAACTCACGTTCGAATTTGAACGCATCGTCGAGCAGTCCGATTAACCGTTTAAGAATTTTTGTTTCAGAATTATTGGTATTAACACGCAAAGCGACAACGAACTGACGCCTGATATGAGTAAGGCACGCGCACATATCCCTGCCAGGTTCATCTTCAACAACGGACTTATAACCGCTGTAGCCGTCGACATGCATTTTTCCGGTAAAACCTTTTAGAAATTCTTTAGGATATTCAGCACTTCTTCCTGGTTTGAAGTCGAAAATCACAATTCTGTGCGGGTTCCATTTGGTAGTTGTATAAACCCACATGTAACACTGTTTAGGTCCGGGGCTGCCTTTGACTTTTATGACCTCGTTCGGAGATTCATCTACGTGAATGTGATGGTTTGCAATCAGTTCCTGCCTCAGCAGTTCGACAAAAGGCGCCAGCTGATTGATATAAATTTTTGAACTCCAGTCTGATAGAACCTTGCGGGTCAGTGGAATGCCTGCATCTATCATCATAAGTTCCTGACGGTATAAAGGCATACCGAAGTTGAACTTCATATCGATAGAGTGAGATACGATAGATGCTGATGCAACTGA
>JAEEOK010000051.1 GCA_016284235.1 Succinivibrionaceae bacterium | reverse complement strand
ATGTTGTCTGTGATTTCAGCAGGTTCGGCCTGGGCCGCAGACAGAACATCCAATGATAATGATTCTAAATCATTTTCCAATGAGTTTGCTTCGTCGGCTGGTTCTCAGATGTCACAGACTTCATCTGAGTTAATACGAAAGAATATGAATATTGCGCCAACGCTGACGGTTAGACCTGGATTCAGGCTGAATGTAATGGTTACCAAAGATATTACAGTCAGAGGTGTTTACAAGGATTATCAATATTAAGGAGCAGTGATTATGCAAGGTTTAAAAAATAAAAGTTGTGCTGTTTTATTCAGTTTAAGTTTTGCAACCTCAACATTTGCCACTGGTGTTCCGGTACTCGATGGCGCATTGTTGAATAACGATATAACAACATGGGTGCAAGACACTATGACTGAACTTTCTCACCATATAGAGAATTACGAGCAGTATATTCGTCAGTACGAACTTATG
Organism: Succinivibrionaceae bacterium; assembly: GCA_016284235.1. Taxonomy (GTDB): domain Bacteria; phylum Pseudomonadota; class Gammaproteobacteria; order Enterobacterales; family Succinivibrionaceae; genus UBA2804. Next base: position 7,403 of record JAEEOK010000051.1, on the reverse strand, counting down.
ATTCAGCAATATACCTATCTGCAGGATCAGTACAAGGGTATTGTTGACTCTTTTTCTAACATTAACGATTTAAAATCGTTGATGAACGGTTATCAACGAATTGTTGATACGTATAACAAAACTATAGCGACATACAACAATTACGCAACATCCATCAATCACACTATGGCAACGCTCTGTGACAATCTGGAAAGTAAGGCTCTCAATGCCAGCGCCTGCAATGATCAGATGCGTGAATATTTAAAATCGATGGAAGCGACGGTGGAAGAAAACCGCAAACAGAATGATCCAACTGTTGAAGGCTCTATCGCTAATCAAATTGAAGTAGATAGTAAAGCGTTTAATGCTTTTTCTACTGAGCTGAAAAATCGCCCTGCAGAGATAGACAACAAGCCTGGTCAAAAACTAACTGATATACGAACCATATCTTTATTGCAGTATCAGTTGGCGTTAAAGCAACGTGAAGATAATATGAAACTTCTCAATGCTATTCAGCACCAGCAAATTCAAACCGGAACGCAAAAGATAGAAGAAGATAAAAGAATCATCGAAGCAAGAAAGCGATCTGACGAAATATCAAAGATGTATATAGATTCTTACAGAAAGTCACGAGAAGAAACCTTAAAAAAATTAAAGGTTAAGTAAGATGAAATCAAGAATTTTCATACCTATTATATTAATTTTAATTTCGATTTGGAATTGTTGTTACGCTGAGAGTTCAGGAGTTGCAAATCCGAATGAGACTGCCGAATCTTTTTTCAATGAAGTTATTAATGATTTGCAATCTGCATTGCAAACTGTTGGTATCAAGTTTATGGACAGAACCGGTTTTGACTCTGCCTTTGGTGGAGCCTATGCAGCTAGTCTGTTTTGGGCGTTGGCAACTCTTTCTTTAGCATGGACTGCGATTGAAATGGCTCTTAAAAGAGCTGAATTTGGAGAAATATTTAGTGAATTAGCAAAGTTTATTTTAGTTACAGGTTTTTTCTATTATCTAGCTACAGAAGGCTCATGGATAGCATTAGATATAATTCATTCATTTGAACGAATAGCAGGAGCAGGAGCAGGTTGGGATATAGAAAACACTTCTAACAAAACTTCTATTATTGCCCATCTTTGGAAACAAGCCCAAGAAACATTATATTCTATTTTATCAAACATGAGATGGACTCCAGATGGTTGGTTTAAATTTATTCCGTCGATGGCTTTGATTGTTGCTAATGTGATTATGATTATAGTGGCAGTAGCAATTTTTTTGATTTATATTTTGATTGCAATAAAAGTTCTTATTATCAATTTTACGTTACTTATTCAAGTTTACGCAGGCATCTTTTTGCTTGGCTTTGGAGGGGGAAAGTGGACTCGCGATACAACAATTCAATACTTCAGAGCAATTATATCTACAGCTTCTCAATACTTAGCAATAATTCTAATTATAAGTGCAATGATGGAAGTAGGAACACAATCTGGACTAAATGATTACTTTACAAAATTAATTCATAATGATCCTCCTTTGGAATCTATAGTAGCTTTTGGATGTGCAATGTTGCTATATCCTCTCATTTTATTGTTTGTATCCCATATAGTACCATCCAAAATTGCACAATTATTCAGTGGCAACTTTACTTCAATGAATACTTCGAGTCCGCAACAGACTGGAAGCATGATTTCTAAAGGGTATGGTCAAGCTCGAAAAGCAACAATATCTGTTGGTTGTGCTGCTTCTTCAGGAATTGAGAAAGTATCGCAATTAGCTGGAAGAAAGTATGAATCAGCAAGAAACAGTAAATCATCAAAAGGATCTGACAATTCTCAAAACAGTGCAAATAGTCAGAATACTGAAAATATGTCCAGTATGAACAGTTCGACAGAAGGAGGAAATTCACCAGCAGGAACTAATACAGAGAATTCTGGGAATCCAACTGCAGGAACAGGAAATACTGAGAATTCGGGAAATCAATCACAATCCGGTAACAATTCAAACAGTTCCAATCCTAGCAGCGGTTCAGGTGGTTCTGGAGCGACTCCGTCAGCAAAAGGTTCATCTTCAACAAGCAGTAATGCAAGTCCATCAGATAGCAGTTCCAGTGGCACTTCTGCTACATCTGCTTCTTCAGGTTCTTCTGCAGGATCTACAAGTGATAATGGTTCATCAAGTACAGGTACAACTTCATCTGAAGCAGGAACTTCAGCATCGTCAGATAGTCAGTCCGCAAACTCAACTGCATCTTCACAACAACCTCAAGGATTTGCTGCGACTGCCAAAATGTATGCAACTAAAGCTGCCGCTGGTGCTGCAACTGTAGCAAAAGCGGGAGCAAGAGCAGGAAAGGCTGTTGCAGATGTAGCATCAGCCACTTCATTCATACCTGCTGTGAGTGCAGGAATTGGAACTGTTCTCGGCGGTCCTGCAGGCGGTGTAGTAGGTCTTGCCGTAGGTGGTTCTATTCAGACAGCTTTGGGCAACAAAGGTATTCAAGCCGGTGCTTTTGCTCGTAATCAAACTATTAAAGCTGTCGGAGCATCCATGAAAGCTATAGGCACTGGACTTGGAAATGTTACCCACTGTCATCCAATTAAGGCTTTCAATGCTGGACGTGAACAATATCACCGTCAGCAGGAAGCAAATATCAACACTAATAATTCTAATACCACAGGAGGAAATTCCCGGTGAAAAAAATAGTTCTTCTTGCTGCTATGGCAGCGCTTTCATGCGGTAACCAGGTAAGTGCTTCATCTCAGGATGAATGTGCAATCTGGTTGTGTGCGCCTGCAGGTTTTCCGTCACCGGAATGTAACGGAGCGCACAGTGAATTCAAACATCGAATCAAACACGGTAAATCACCGTTTCCAAGTTTGTCTTCTTGTACGGAAGACGGAACTGACAATTCAGGCTTGCGAGTTGTAACTGGTTATGTTGCTGTAGTTGCTGAACACAAGGAAACAAGATGTATCCGAGAGGTGGAACGGGAAGCCCATACTAGCTATGGCAGACCATACATGAAACTTCAATGTGTTGAATATGAAACATACACCGTTCCTCGTAAGTATATTGAGGGAACAGGTTGTGTTCACGGAAATCAGGGACCAGCGTCAAATACACCTAAATACTGTATAGGTACTTTGAGTATGGTAAAAGTGCTGGATCAGACCGGAAATGTTATCGGTTCTCCGTTCTACTACTAAGGAAATCAAATGATAGTTGCTGACTTACCGCCACTAGAGCAAGAGAGGATCGTATGCTCAATATCTGCTTCTGTCGCCTACGGTGTACCAGCAGATATTATGCTTGCAATTGCTGAAATTGAAGGAGGCACGCCTGATACCAAATCGGTCAACCAGAACAAATCCAACGATTACGGATATATGCAGTTTAACTCTGCATATCTTTCCGATTTATCGAAAAAATACGGAGAAGATTTTGAACAATTGGCAAGCTCTGAGGGCTGTTATTCATTTTTTCTTGCCGCATGGCGTGTTGGGAATCACTTGAAAAATGACAGCGGAACCGTGTGGCAAAGAGCTGCAAACTATCATTCCAGAACTGAAAAATACAATTTGATATATCAGCGCAAGCTGATTAACAAGGCTCGCCAGTGGGCAAACTGGCTTAATTTAAATTATTCACTTGTGAAATGGAGTAAAAAATGAGTGATTTTGACAAAGAAAATTCTGAACCTTTCAGCAATCCTAAAGATCGCGTGTACTTTAGCGCACCGGATGCAAAAACCGATGAAGGTTTAAGGAAAACGATTAAGGATGCAGGTGCAAGGTGGGATAACTCTTATAAATGCTGGTACTACGTTCCCGGCGCTGTAAATGACGAAAATATCCTACAATCATTTGAGCAGGTAGATCCGAATACCATGACCAGGATTGTAGACAAATATCTGCAAATCAGCAAAGAGGAGTTATCAGATCCGGTGAAGGCGGCTCTCAGGGAGAACAGAGCAAAATTCGACTACGATCAGAAGTTATGGAAGGTAAATGAAATCAATGGTGAAATTCCTGCGGCGTTGCAAGGTTTCAAGACAGTTCCGTATGATGATCTTCAGAAAAAGGTCTTTGTTGAAGTTCCTGCAGAACTCAAGGGCAAGGAAGAACTGCATGACAAATATCCGGGTATTTCCTGGGACTATCAGCATGAATCATACTATTTTATGATGTCAAAGAAAGAGCAAACACCGGAAGAAATCAAAGGATTGAAAGTTTGTGAACCTGAAAATCTGCAGAAGAAACCTGTATATCTTAAAGTGCCGGAAGCTAAAACTAGCAAGGAATTTCGCAAGAAAATCAAAGATGCTGGCGCACATTGGTCATCAGACTATCAATGCTGGATGTTTGTAACAACAAAGAACAATCCATTACCTGACGTACTCAAAAACTCAGAAATTGTACCTAAAGCAAATCTGGTTAAACATGTTCGTATGGACTTTAAAATTCCGCTGGCGGCAAAATCTGAGGAGCTCAGAGAAAAACTTCATCAGGCAAATGCCCACTTTAGTGATGAATCTAAAACCTGGACTTACTATAAGCCTGAAAACTCTGAACTTCCTGAAATTCTGAAAAATTATGAAACAGTAGAAGTTGAGAACGAGCAGAAACGAGTAAATACCAAAAAACAATCTCAGGGTATTCACAGATAAGAGATTTTTTTAGATGTCAGAAAAAAATAGAAATAAGTCACACGCAATTTACATCACACATCCGACACAACAAGTTTGTGATTCAAATGAATTTTTAGAGTTGTTGCGTGAAGAACAGCAACAACAGGAATTGTCTTCAATTGAGGATCAGGATGTTGATAATTTCGACATTGTTTATTCAGGAGAATTGCAAAATCTGCAGAATGAGCTGCAGGAACTTACTGCAGCAGGTAAAACAGATTCACTCTATTACCGGAATTTGAAGCAGATGGTTGAAGAATGTGAAGATTTAAAAATTACATTGGAAAATGAAGGCTGGGATTTTAACTATTAATTTTTTAAGGGATAAAACATGAGATACGTTAATTCAATTAGGGATGTTGATTCTGCAGAAGCAGAGCAGCAATACAAAGAATATGTCAAAGACATTGCATTATCGATGTTTGAAACATCGCTCAAAGAGCTTAATACAAATCATAATCCGGGAAAGCAGCTTGATGGTAAGGGCAATCCGGTCAGCGCGATAAATCAGTTGGTGCTGTCGGCGGCAGCGCTTAAAAATGGCTTTACCGATCAGCGCTGGGTGACTTTCAAACAGTTACAGGAATTAGGTGGTAGATTACCACGCGGCACGCATGGAACTAAAATTGTTTCCTGGCAATGGAAAAAGACCATAACAACCACAGATGAAAATGGTGAAAAGAGCAGTAAGGAAGTGTGGTTGGAAAAACCAATTAAAAAAACAGCGGTAGTTTTTAATTTATCACAGTGTCAGTTATCGCCGGAAATTTTGGCCAAACTTGACGAGCCGAAACAGCAGTTTCAGCAGAGCAGTGCTGATGCTTACATTCAGAATAATCAAATGCCAGCTCGCGAACAGTCGGAAGATCCTGCAGTCTACTATCACAATGCTTTCAGCACTGTTGCATCCGGTTCAATTTCTGCAGAACTGCCGTCAGGCGTTGCTCCAATTCATACAGATCTTGCAACCAGATTTATTGAGGATGCTTTCAATTTCAACAGCTCCGATGCTGACTTGAATATTGTTGATTCTATCAGAAATTATGATGAACAGCTTGCAGCAGAAGGTTTATCTGATGCTGAAAGAGCTGTCAGAATTGTAGATCAGATAAGCGATGGAATTATTCAGGCTAACAAGGTATCAAACCGTGTTCGCAATTTTATAAGTCAGCAGACTCCGCAACAACCGGTGGAACAGGTTACCGCTGCTGTAATTTCTGCAGAAGAACAGAAAAAGTATATTGGTAATGAAGGTAAAGCTGTTTCAGGATTAGTTGAGAACGACGAAACAGCAATGAATCAATATCAGTATTCGGATGAACAGGAGCAAGTTGCGGAACAGGCACAACAGCCGACAGTAGCACCACAACTGCAGGAAAGCAAAAATGCCACAAAAGAAGAAATCCGGGCTACCCAGGAAAAAGCACCTAACGCACCGGATCAAACTCTGCAGGATGCTTTAAAGCTGCAACAGGAACAATTACAGAAACAGTTTGCAGAAGCAATGAAACAGCAGCAGGAAGCATTCCAGAAGCAGATGGAAGCCTTTAATCAACAGTTACAAGCAACCATAAATCAGCAGCAGACCTCCCTCAATCAATTATCAAAACAGCTTTCAGAAAAAGAAATCATCATTCAACAGCAGCAGGCTCAAATTCAGAGCATGGAAACACTCCGAGAAGAACCGCCGCAGGTTCAGGAACATCCTGCAGAAAATTCAGAAATTCAGATATCTGGTCAACAGAATGATATTAACGATATTTCAACAGAGCAGAGCCAAAGAGAACCATCACCGAGCATTTTTTCTGATATTGAAAATAAAAAATTCAATCTGTCTGATTCTGATAACTATATTAAATTGGTGTCTTTCCTGGCAGTTAAAGATTTTGAACGCAAAAATATGGTAAAACTTTCCGCACGCGGACTTGAACCAAAACCGTTTACGCCAGAAATGAAAAAGCAGTTTATCGATACACTGGTTTCTTTATCTCAGGAATGTAAAGATGCCGGACAACAACCGGCAGTTATGGCAACTTCCGACAATATGCTTAACGCTTTTGGTTCACGAATCGCAGAACAATGGCAACCAGCTATTACTGATTTTGTAAAAGCTCAATATGGTGAAAAAGAATCTCAAGAACTTGCATATCTGTTATCAAAGAATGATACAGATCCGGTACTGACACAGCTTGCAAGATTACAGACTAATGAATTTAATTCAGTCAATGTCACTGAAATAATTGATCGTCAGCTCTGGCAGCGCGGTAATGAAGCGTTGAGAGAATTTGAAGAAATGTATGATGTTTCTCTCACTGTGGATGATAGAGAAGTACCAACAGATAGAAACAGACTAAAAGAGATCTATGAATCCGGTCGCACTGTCGGTTATTTTCAAACCATTGATTATGAAAAATTTGAAAAAATCAATGCCTGCATACCGATTTCGCCTTTGTTTAATTCAGAAAATTATACAAATGAATATACGAGTTTGGACTGGGATTTATCAGATTCAACGGATGAACTTCTTACCAGCTATAACCCGGAAAAAGAAGATTTTACCAGAGCTGATTTGATTGACGGTATTGCGTTAAATCAGGATGCTCTGAATCAAGTAATAAATGAAGGTACTATGCCGCCGATGGTATATATGCATTGGTCAGAAGGCGGACCTGATTTATATCCTGAACAGGATTGGCAGAATACCCGCAAATTCAAAACTCTTAAAGATGGTAATGA